>NZ_JBZVGZ010000017.1:0-86197 GCF_058630335.1 Halorubrum sp. SD41 | reverse complement strand
ACGACGAAAGAGTGTGCGTCCTGCGGCGTTTCGACCGAGAAACCGTTGTGGGTGCGCGAACACTCCTGCCCGGCGTGTGGGTTCGAGGCCGACAGAGACGCGAATGCGGCGTGGAATATTCTTTCTCGCGGTGTGAAGAAGCGGTTAGGAGCGGGACGCTCCGAATCAACGCCTGTGGAGACTGCGCTCCCTGTGTCCTCGGTTGTGGATGCAAAGCGCGTCGTGGAAACAGGAAGCCCCACCCTCAAGCGCGAGGGCGTCAGCCCGACCGGTAGGGTGGGGTAGTTCACTGTGGAGAGTGTGTCTCTCGAAGTCGCCGACCGAGAGACTTGGCAAAGCAATTATGTTCGGAGGTTACGACGGAACTGTATGAACAAAGACGAGTTGATCAACGTGGGACTCATCGTCGTCTTCGGCGCCCTCATCGGTGTGAGTACGACGATGTACCGCGGTATGCTTCCCACGATCTTCTCCGCCGATCTCATCGAGTTACACTACTCCATCGCGCACGTGCTCATCGGGACGATGCCTGTCCTCTTTCTCCAGGCTGACACCCCACAGGGACGCGCGACGGCGATATTCTTCTTCCTCGCCGTCTCCATCACCGTGGCGGTCTCGCCGGTTCGGATCCTCCTCAACGGGATGATCGGCGCGACCGTCCTGTTCGGGAGCGTCGCGTACTTCCGATTCTTCACGGGAAAGAGTACCCACTTCCTCGGAGCCGTCGCGTTCCTCATCGCCGAGATGTACGCCTACACCGTCTGGATAATGGGCCGAGCGTACCTGGAGACCGACGACCTCCTATTTATATTGCCGCCCGTGTTCACGACGGTCATGGTCGGGCTTCTCCTGAACGCCCTCCGCACGGAGTACCGGAAAGCGACGTCGGGTAGCGCGGGCTCACAGGGGTGGGGACTGTGAGCGAAAACCCCGACGAAGTGATGTTGATGGCGGGGCAACGCGGCGGGAAGTCGACCTTCCTCGGCGCCATGGCGATCAAAATAAAACAGTCGAAACGGTCGAGCGCCGTCGGATCGAGTTCTTGGCGAGACGTGATCAGCAACGCCGTCTCGACGGACGACCTCGTCGGGAACTACAGCGTGACGTACGGCGACCGGGGACTGTTCGAAGACGAGGTGGTCGAACGCATGCGGAGCTCCTACCGATACCCCGAACAGACCAACCGCCGCGACACCTACATCGTCGAGTTCAACCTCAACGCCGACCAGTCGATGGCGAAGACGATCACCGTCGCGGCGATGGACATTCCCGGAGAGGCACAGGAGGCCGCGGTACAGCGGCTTCGAAACGGGAACTACGACGAAGACGAGGTTCGTGAGAAATACCAGTCGACCGGAACCAAGCCGCAGCGCGGGGCCATCAGAGAGCGGATAAACGACGACACGAAGGCGATAAAAAACGAGGAGTGGGAGTGGGCGTACCTCTACCACTACCTCCGGAGCGACCGGGTGATATTCCTCTATAACCTCTACAAGAAGATGTTCCGCGACGACATCGACGGCATCATCGACGCCGAGCTGTTGCGGCTGGCCGACGCCGACGACAAGACGGGGCTGCTGCTGTTCACCGCGACGGATATGCTGGATTACGACCCCACCGACTACAAGATCAGTCTCCTCGGACGGGGGAGCGTCAACACGCGGTACTTCGACGACGACCTGGTCAAGGAGATCGATCGACAGGTCCCGGGGAACAAAGGCGACGACGTCCTCGAACTCGTCAGCGAGGCGCGAGACAAGAGCATGGACCTGTTCGGCGTCTCCGTTCCGGAGGGGAACCGTGACGAGATCGAACACTCACAGGGGAAAGTCGTCCTCAAGGGGTTCGAAAACGTCGGCCGCTGGCTCAAAAACACCACGTAACGACCCATGTATCAGGACATCGAGTTCCGCCACGGACTGTACGACTTTCAGGGGCATCACGCCGGGACGAAGCTCGGACGAAACGAAGCCGCAGAACAGGCGATCGTCGACCTCGTCGACGGCGCAGACATGGCGCTGTATCGGAGCGAAGGGTACTTTTTCGACGCCCTCGACGACCGGACCTTCGTCTTCGGTCGCCTCGTCGAGTGGGACTCCGTCAGGTCGGGAGAGTGCTTCTTCGACCTGTACGCGACGCCGCTCGATAACCTCCGCGACGTCGCGGTCAAGGATCTGGTCAACGAGTTGTTCGAGCGGAGCCAGCAGATCACGGAGAAACAGCAGTCCATTGAATCGACCGTCACCGTCTCGGTCCGGGCCGACAACGGCGGCCCGGGAGCCACCGCCGGCAGCCCGGGAGCGGATCCGCACGCGGAATCCGGGAGGAACCGGGCGGGGACGCCCGGATCGGACCGTGACCGGCCCGGCGAATCGACTCCGGGCGCGGACGCGACCGACCGCGCCGGCGAGGGAGGCCCCGACGACGCGGTCCCGAACCGTGCGGCGGAGGAACGCGGGCGGGGAGACGACGGTGCCCCGGAATCTCCTTCCGCCGACGCGGCCGCGGACTCCGTCGAGGCCGACGAGACCGGCGACAGCGGGAGTCCGGGCGAGAGTCCGAACGCGCCGCCAGCGGAGCGGACCGACGCGATCTCCGACGCCGACGCCGAGTTCGTCGCGCAGTTCTGGGAACGGTATCGTCGCGGGACTGACCCGCTCAGAGTATCGATCGATGGCGTCGACAGGATGGCGCGACTGGTCAGCGGGACCCTCTCGAACGTGCGGTTCGTCTCGCGAGTGGACGACCAGGGCGACCCCTATCACTTCGACGTCGTCGGGGGCGAATCGGGGGAGCCGTACGACGTCTCGGAGCTCGTCGAGACCGTCCGAGCGGCCGCGGCGGACGGGTCGCTGACGTGGGGAGACCTCCCGACATACGAGGAGGAGCTACGCGAGTTGGTCGAGCGACACCGCAAACGCCTCCTCCCGGCGTTCGAGGCGGCCGCGGACAGAGACGAGTTCGAGACGTCGCTGGACGCCTTCCGCGGCCGCTTCGACGAGGATCACGCGAGCGGCATCGACCGGCCGCAACTCGAGTTCTACCACGACCTGTGGAGTGCGTTCGTCGAGGACTACTGGACGACCATCGCCACGTTCGAAGCCGTCGTGGGAGAGCGCGCCGCCGAGACGCTCGTCGACGCCGCCAACCCGGACGCCAGCCTCGCCGACGAAGAGGAGGCCGAGAGTGATCGCCTGATCGATAGGGTGAGCGGGCTCGTAACCGGCGGAGACGAACGGGGTGCCGAGCCCGGGGCGGCCCGGAACGTCGACGCGGCTCACGTCGACGACGAAGAGGTCAAGACGGTTATGCGTCGACTGAGCGAGGTCGCCTTCGAGGAGGCGTGCGAACGGCTCGACGGACCCGTCAGCGACGAACTCCGCGAGCGGCTCCGGCAGCGAGCGGAGCGGATCTCCGTGGAGACCGTCCGGCGACTGGACGAGATCCGCGGCTCGCGCGCCTATCGCGAGACCTACCGCGACAGAACGGACTCCGGGGAGTGACGCCGCGAAATCCCTCGTCCTCCTCGGATTCTCTACGCTGACCCGCCTCTCGCTCGCCGACCCGACGTCCGGGGCGGAGTAACTTCTAAATGCGATTGTACAGATGGGCTACACGATGGGACTCATCGACACGGCCGCGGACATCGTCGAGGAGATCAGCGACGAGGGGACCGGGCAGACGGACGCGGGCGACGCCTCCTCGGGCGTCGTCCGCGCCTCGGCGCGGTGTATGTACTCGGAAGACCCGTTTACGATCCGATTCGAGCGGCGGGGCAACGCGTGGGCGGCCACGAGCACGTCGATACCGACGGCCGGCGGCGACGGAGGCGGCGGGTCGTCCGGCACCGCACAGGTGTCCGGTCCGTTCGAGTTCCCGCCGGAATACGAGGGGTGCCCGCACTGCTCGAACACCGGCCTGTTCGTCTGTGCGGACTGCGACAACATCGCCTGTTGGGACGGGAACACGAACCCAGTCGTCTGCCCGTGGTGTTCCGCCGAGAACCCCATCGAGGGCGACATCGAGAACATCGAGGCGACGGAAGCGGCCTCGAACGACCGTTCGACCACCGAAACGACCGACAGCGGCGTGACCTCCGGAACGACTGACTCCGAAGCGACCGACTCCGGAACGACCGACAGCGGCGTGACTTCCAGAACGACTGACTCTGGAACGACCGACAGCGGATCGACGTCGATCCGGCGCGAGGATTAGATGTTCATCTCTCGACACGCGACGGAGGTGACCGACGACGACGCTACGGCGAACGCGCTCGCTGCCGGTTCCGAACCGCACGACCATGACTGAGGCGCTGTTCGACGGGAGCAGCGCCACCCTTCTCCGATACGGCGTCTTCTGCCTGTTCGTCGGCGTCGGGATCGTGTTCAGCGACCGGCTCTCTCGGTCCGTCGGGCTGAGCGCGCGTGCCAGTGCGCTCGTCGTCCTCGCTCTGGGCGCGATGGTCTGGTACGGCTGGTCGAGCGCGTACCTCCGCTGGACCCGGCTGTTCGGGACGGCCCTCGCCGTATTGCTCCCGCTGGCCGTCTGCTTCAACCTCTTCCGCGAAATCGTGTGGGACGCACCGTGATCGGGCTCGTACTCGACTGGTTTCTGGCACCCGAGCCCGGCGTGTTCCCGGTCCGATTGATGGTGATCGGACTCGGCGTCCTCCTCGCCGGCGGCGTCGCGAGAGCGCTCCGGCAGGTAACGAGCAGGCGAGCGTTGTTGGTCGGCGGAACGCTCCTCAGTGCGGGTTACTGGTTCACCTCGATCGCCGTACTCAGGGGGTCTTACGACCTCTACGCCGCGTACCTCTACCTACTCTTCCACGCCACGGAGGGCGCGGCGGCCGCTCACTTCTACCGGAAAGTCGTCCACGCGTTCCAGCAGCGCTCGCTGCCGGGTGGCGGCCAGGTACGGACGCGCGTGCTACATCTCGCAGCGATGTTCTCCGTCGTTCTCTCCGGTGCCGGTCTCTTCGCCTATCGCTCCGGAGTACGCTCCGTCACGGGACAGGCGGTGTCGATCGGGCTGACGTACACTATCGTCGCGGTCGGCGTGACGTCGCTCGGAGTCTGGTGGCGCGTCCGACCGCTCAGCAACGACTACCGGATACCGACGCTCCTCGGATTCGCCGCGTGTGTCACCGGCGCGGAACTGTACGGCTACGCGACCCCGAGCCTCGACGTCATCGTCGCCCTCGCCGGTGCCGCGGCCCACGTGTCCGGCTTCTGGATCGCGGTGGGCGTCTGGGTCCTTCGCGGTCGCTTGCTCCCCTGAGACGTCGCGCGGGGCTCACGGGCGGAGTGCGGTCGGTGTTCGTCTCCGCCCGCCTCACCGGAATCGGATCGCACCGACGTACAACGCCGCGGTGGCGAGGAGCTGTATCAGACCGAGCGGGAACCAGACCAGCGACGGGAACGGGTCGATCCGGTCGGCGAACAGGTCGTCGTCCGTGTCCGCATCGCGCGGACTGCTGCCCCGTTCGAGTTCCTCTCCGTCGAGGACGCCGTCGTCGTCCATGTCGGCGTCGAGCGGATCGAGGTCTCGCCGAACCTCGCGCCCGTCTTCGATCCGGTCGTCGTCCGTGTCGGCGGCCCTCGGGTCCGTTCCGAGTTCGATTTCGCGGGCGTCGTCGAGCCCGTCGCCGTCCGTATCCGCCGCCGCCGGGTCGGTTCCGAGTTCGACCTCGCGCGCGTCATCGAGCCCGTCGCCGTCCGTGTCCGCCGCGGTCGGGTCGGAACCTAGTTCGACTTCCCGCCCGTCGTCGAGCCCGTCGCCGTCCGTGTCCGCCGCGGTCGGGTCGGAACCTAGTTCGACCTCCCGTCTGTCACCGAGCCCGTCGCCGTCCGTATCGGCCGCCGTCGGGTCCGTTCCAAGTTCGACCTCGCGTGCGTCGTCGAGCCCGTCGCCGTCCGTGTCCGCCGCCGCCGGATCCGTCCCGATCTCGGCCTCGCGAGCGTCGTCGAGTCCGTCGCCGTCCGTGTCCGCCACGGTCGGGTCGGCTCCCAGCTCGACCTCTCGCCCATCGCTGAGTCCGTCATCGTCCGTATCCGCTGCCGTCGGGTCGGCCCCCAGCTCGACCTCGCGGCCGTCGTGGAGCCCGTCACCATCCGTGTCCGCGGCCGTCGGATCCGTTCCGAGTTCCCGTTCCCGCTCGTCGACGAGCCCGTCACCGTCCGAGTCGGCCCGCACGGCGAACGTCCTCGTGACGGTCGCGTCAGCCCCCCTCTCGTCGACGGCGGTGAGCGAGACGGTGAACCGGCCGCTATCGGTCGGAATCGTCTCGACCGTCCGGCCGCTCGCGTCGACGGTCCGGTTCGAGCCGAAGCGCCACTCGAACGACTCGATCCGCCCGTCCGGGTCGCGCCCCGACGCGACGAACTGAACCGACCGCCCCTGTTGGATGCGGTCGCTCGACGCCGTGAAGTTCGCGACCGGAGGGATGTTGACGTACACGAGTTCGGACACGCTGTCGGAGAGCCCGTACCTGTCGGTCACCCTGAGCGTGACGTTCCGGTGACGGCCACCCTCCGAGAATGAGGTCGTCACGCGCTCTCCGGTCGCGTCGGTCGCGCCGTCCCCGTCGAGGTCCCAGGCGTAGTCCAAGTTCACGCTCTCGCCGGACGAGTTCGACGCGTCGAACCGGACCGTGTCGCCCGGCTCCGGCGTCGTCGGCGTGTTCGTGAACGTCGCCGTCGGCGCGTCGCCGACGTAGAGGCTGTCCAAGGACCTGTCGCGGCCGTCGATCGTGAGTCGAACCTCCACTTCGCCGGTGCCGTCGATGCCGATCGAACTGTAGGAGACGACGGTGTCGCCGGGCTCGATGGTGGACGATACCGTGTACTGGTCCGACGGGGTCGAGACGTGCCACCGTATCGTGTGACTCTCGCTGACGTTCGTGAGAACGAGGTACGGGTGGAACGGCGAGTCCGCGTCGAACGCGTCCCCGCGGCCGAGACACTCGGCGTTTCCGTCTCCGTCCGTGTCCCGGACCTCGTCGCAGTAGGCGATCGTCTCGATGCCGTACTCGGGGAGCGGCGCCGGGTCGGTCTGTGGAGAGTCGCCGGAACCGATGACGCCCGTCGGACGGTGTTCGGAAGCGGGCGCCACGCCACCGGCCGACGGGACGAGGCCCGCGGTCCCGGCGAGGACGACCACGAGAGAGACGAAGACCAGACGAGTCCGAGCGCGCGACCACACAATACGGTGATCAACCGTACCACATCACTTGACAGTTTCGCGATTCGAGGCCACGGAGCGTCCGGCGGAGAGCTGCCGAGGCCGAGGGACCGCTCCGCGACCGCACCCACCGGACCTAAACCGCTCGATCCCCTGTCTCCCACGTATATGCAGTTCTGTGACGACTGCGGCTCGATGATGGTCTCTCGCGACGGGGAGATGGTGTGTCAGAACGACGACTGCGGCGGCACCGCCGAGCGCGACGAGACGCTCGCCGCCGAGTTCGAATCGACGACCGAACAGACCGGTGAGGAGGTGATCGAGACGGAGGAGGGCGCGAACTTCGAGGGGAAGCCGACCGCGACCGACGTCGTCTGCGACGAGTGCGGCCACGGCGAGGCGTGGTACACGATCAAACAGACCGGCGCCGCCGACGAGCCCCCGACGCGCTTTTTTAAATGTAAGGAGTGCGGCCGCCGCTGGCGCGGGTACAACTGAGCCGTTACTCGCCGCTCAGTCCGGCCCCGAGGAACGCTGCCGAATCCTCGTCCCGAGAAACGCCGCGGCCGCTTCGCCTACCTCCCCGCTCCGCCCGACGAAGAAGTGGTCGGACTCGAACGCGACCGTCTCGACCCCCAGTTCCGCCGCCCGCTCGACCACGGGCTCCCAGTCGGCGGTCGAGTCCCGCGTCGCGTACAGGATCCGAACCGGAGTGCCGCGCTCGACCACCTCGTCGAGCGCCGCGACCGCGTCGACGTCGGCGTTCAGTCGCGCGGTCGGGGCGAGCGCACAGACGCCCGCCAGTTCGGGCCGCGACGCGGCCGCGACGAGCGCGACCGTCCCGCCGAACGAGAAGCCGAACAGCCCGACGCGGTCGTAGCGGTCGAGGGCCCAGCCGACCGCCCGGTCCGCGTCGGTGGTCTCGCCGTACCCCTCGTCCCAGTCGCCGTAGTCGAACCGGAGGCAGTCGATCCCGCGGTCGGTCAGGGCCTCAGAGACGGCGACCAGTCGCTCGTCGCCGCGGTGACCGCGCTGCTGGGGGTGCGGCGGACAGGCGACGACGACCGCGTCGCTCCGAGGGTGGTCCGACGAGCCCTCGGCAGCCCCGTCGCTCGCGGCGGTGTCGAGGGTGGCGCGCACGTCGCGGCCGGCGGGGATCAGGACGGTGTCGCTCACGGGACGGTGACCCTCCTCGTCGCTCCCGCTCAGGGCACCTGCGTCACGCGGTCGACGTCGTCGAGGTCCGCGAGGTCGGCCGCGAGCGCCTCCTGGTCGACGTCGGCCTCGTAGTAGAACACGATGTCGAAGGCGCCGTCGCGGAGCAGCTGCTGGCACTCCCAGACGAACTCCTCGCCGTCGAGCGTGAGTCCCTGAAACTGGTTCGACGAGAAGTTCGTGTCGTCGTTCCCGGCCTCGATGTAGGTCTCGCCCTTGTCGGCGTGGTCGGCGATGACCTCGTTGGCGGCGACCGTCAGCTCGTGCATCTCCAGGTCCTGCTGGCCGTCGAGGTCCGTGTGGACGATACAGCCGAGCAGCTCGATGTCGCCCGGCTCCAGTAAGGCCTTCGTGCGGGTGTACAGGTCCGAGTCGACGGTCTCGCTCATGCGTCTCCCTTCCGGCTCCCGTAATAAACGGGTGACGGTTCCGGGGGCGCCGCTCGCAACCGGCGACAGGGGGTCTCAGCGGCGGAGCGACACGACTACGCCGTCGTCGGCCGTCTCGGTTTCCACCAGCCCGTCGTCCGCCAGGTCGTCGACGAGCCCGCGGAGCCACTCGCGGCCGTGTTCGCCGTCCGGCGCGTAGTCGACGCGGATCCGGTGGCCGAGCGCGTCCAGCTCCATCTCGTCGTGTTCGCCGAGGAGCCGGACGATCCGCCCGCGGAACTGCCGCCGGCTCCCCTCGAAGCTCGGCTGTTCGGGCACGTCGGGCGCGGTGAAGTCGCCCGTCTGGTAGGCGTGGCACCACTCGCGCCACGGGCAGCCGGCCTCGTCGCAGCGGGGGCTCTTCCCGCAGGCGACGCCGCCGAGCTCCATGATCGCGTTGTTCCACACCCGGGACTCGCCCGCCGGCATGAGCCTGGAGGCGACTCGTCCGAACACGTCGTCGTCGTCCGGGACGTCGAACGCGCGGTACAGCACCCGCTTCACGTTGGTGTCGACGACGGCGTCGCCGTTGTCGAACGCGAACGACGCCACCGCGTTGGCGGTGTACGGCCCGACGCCCATCAGTTCGCTGAGACCGTCCGGGTCCTCCGGAAACGCCCCGTCGTAGTCGTCTTCGACCTGGCCGGCCGCCTCGTGGAGGTACTTCGCGCGGTTGTTGTACCCCAGCGAGTGGTCCGACCAGAAGGCGACCACGTCGGCGCGGTCGGCCGCGGCGAGGGCGGCGGTCGTCGGCCACTCGTCGAGGAAGTCCTCCCACGCGGGCACGACGCGGTCGAGCTGGGTCTGCTGGCTCATCACCTCGCTGACGAGGACCTCGTAGGGGTCCTCCGTGCGGCGCCACGGGAACTCGCGGTGGTCCGCCTCGTACCAGTCCACGAGCGCGTCGCGGACCGCGTCGAGGTCGGCCGGGAGCTCGGGGGCGCCCTCCGCGTCGGTCATGCGGATCGCTCCGGCCGGCGGCGGTTTATCGGTGCTGGTCCCCGCCGGCGCGGACCGAGTCCATCGTCCGCGGGTCGCGGTCGGGACCGGGGTACGCCCCGCCGACCGCGTCGGGGTACAGCTTCGCGGGGTCGAACACCGTCGCGAACGCCCGCGGCTCCCGGACACTCACGGGGAGTCGGTCGCGGAGTCCGGCCGCGGCCCCCGGCCCTGTCAGCGAGGGGTCGAGGCTCACGACCTGCATCGCGCCGCCGCGGTACGCGGACGCCAGCGCGGGGTGGTCGCCCGGGGGCTGCGCCACCGGCTCGCGCCACGACTCGACCGCCGCGCGCCAGTCGGCCGCAAGACTCGGGTCCGAGAGCCACGCAATCACTGCCTCGGCGTCGTCGAGGAGCGGATCGCTGGCGACGAGCGTCGTCCACGCGTGCGCCCGCAGGGCGTCGAGCGCCTCGCGGGCGTCTCCGCCGACGAGGAGATCCGCCGCGAGCGCGTCGGCGTCGGCGACGACCCGGGCCGGGCTGGGGTCGAGGGGCTCTGCGACCGCGTCTCCGTCGGCAGAGGCGTCGCCGCTGTCGGCGGCGCCCTCGTCCGGCGCCGAGCGCACGTCGTCGAGCGCGCTCCGCACGTCCGCCTCGTCGCGCTCGCCGTCGAGTGCGGCCGCGCGCTCGAACAGGTCGGCGAAGGTCATGCCACACGGTCGGGGCCGCTGGGGTATCGTCCTTGCGGCCGAGGCGTGCTGATTCCCCGACCCCCGGCGTTATTGGTCGCCCGCGACGAACGCGAGGGCGTGAGCGACCGAACCGGCCCCGACCCGACCGTCGCCGTCCCGCAGGTCACCGTCGACGACCTCCGCGTCGACGCGAACGTCGAGCGGTTCCGGCGCCGAGCGGCCGGCCTGTCGAACGGAGTCGACCTCGTCGTCTTCCCGGAGTACGCGCTCACTGGGTTCGCCGCCGACGAGCGGCTTCGGGAGACCGCGCTTCCTCGGGACGCCGCGCGCGAACGGCTCGAATCGATCGCGGCGGCCGCCGACGCGGCCGTGATCGCGGGCTACGCCGAGCGCGACGGGGAGGGCGTGTACAACGCGACCGCGTACGTTCCGCCGCCGGCCCGCGACGCGCGCGGCGGCCCGGACGCGGAGACAGTCGACGGCCCGGACGCGGAGACGAGCGACGGCCCGGGCTCGGCTGCGACCGACGATCGCGGGGGATTGGCCGTCTACCGCAAGCGACACCTGTGGAACGACGAGTCGGAGTGGGTCGAGCCCGGCGGCGAGCGCGTCGTCGTCGAGACGCCCGCCGGGTCGACCGGACTGCTGACCTGCTACGACCTCAACTTCGTCGCGGAGAGCGCGTGGTTCGCCGAGCGCGCGGTCGACGCGCTCGCGGTCGTCGGCGCGTGGCCCGCCGACCACGCCGCGAACTGGCGGCTCCTCTGTCGCGCCCGCGCGCTCGACGGCGTCAGGTGGGTCGTCGCCGCCGGCCGCACCGGGAGCTCCGGCGGCGGGCGGGCGAGCGACGAGGCGACGTACGCCGGCAGCTCCCTCGTCGCCCGCCCGGACGGCGCGGTCGCGGCCGAACTCGGCCGGGAACCGGCGACCCTGACCGAGACGCTCGACCGCGAGACGCTCTCCGCACAGCGGGGTCTGGTAGGCGCCGTCGGCGAATAGCAGAAAATAATTTTGTTAATATGAAAAAGTAGTTTTCTCAGTAGAAACTATTAAGTAGGTCGCGCGCGTACGTAGAGGTGAAATGAGTACCCAGAAGCAGGCCCGTCAGCGATACGGCGACGTTCACGAGAGCGAAGCGCTCCGCGTCCCCGAGGAGAAGGCCGAACAGCTCGTCGACGCGCTCAACAGCGACCTCGCGGCGACGTACGTCCTCTACCACCAGATCAAGAAACACCACTGGCTCGTCGAGGGCGCCGAGTTCCTCGACATCCACGAGTACCTCGGCGAGGTCGCGGCCGACCTCGAAGAGGGCGCCGACGTGCTCGCCGAGCGCGCGCAGGCGCTCGGTGGCGTGCCGCTCTCCGGCGGCGCGAACTACGAGGAGCACGCGCCGGTGACTCCCGAGGACGCCGACGCCTACGACATCCGGACGTCGCTGGAGCACGACCTCGAGATCTTCGGCGACATCACCGAGCAGCTCCGCGAGCACATCCAGCTCGCCAACAACCTCGGCGACTACAACACCGAAGAGCAGCTCCGGGAGATCCTCGAAGACGTCGAGGAACACGGCCACCACATCGAGCACTACCTCGAGGACGACACCCTCGTCACGAGCGAGACGCTCGAGTAAGCCGACCGCGACGGACTGCTTTCGGGCCGTTCCGGAATCCGATTTTCGTGTTTTTCACGCCCCCCAGAGTGGCGACACCGGCGACGCTCCCGCCGCTCAGTCGAGGTCCGGCGTCCGCTCGCCCGCAGGAACGACGATCTCCAGCCAGTTCTCCTCGGGCGGAAGCGGACAGGAGAACGTCTCGCTGTACGCGCAGAAGGGGCTGTACGCGAGGTTGAAGTCGATCGTGACGCTGTCGCCGTCGTCGAGGTCGCGCTCGGGCGCCAGCTCCATGTACCGCCCCTGGTGGTACGTCTGCTGACCGGTCGTCTTGTCGCGGAAGGGGACGAAGATGGCGCCGTCGTCGCCCTCCTGTCGGTAGCCCGCCAAGGTGTGTTTCTCCCCGTCGACCTCGAACGCGAACGTGACGACCCGGAGGTACCGGACCGGGTTGCTCGCGGTCGTCTCCATCTCGACGGGATCGGGGTCGTCGTGGACGGTGACGGTCGCCTCGACGCGGTAGTCCGGATTCGGCGGGAAGTAGTCGAGCCCGTCGAACTCGTCGCGCCGTTCCGGCGGGATCGGCGACTGCGGGTGGTCGGCGAAAAAGTCGTCCTTCTCCCGGCGGTTCGCGCGGAGCCGCTCGGCGTAGTCCTCGCTCATGGCCGGACCGACGAGCGCCGGCGGTTTCAGGGCCGCGGTTCGGGAAGCCGCCGCGGTTCGGTCGTCCGCCCGATCCGCGGCGACCTCAAAGCGCCTGGAGGGCCGCGAGGCAGTCGTCGAGGTCGCGGTTCGACGTGGCCAGCGAGACGCCGTCTACGCGGGCGAGGTCGGCGGCGTGGTCCCACAGGTCCCCGTCTTCGATCCCGTGGAGCACGACCGCGTTCGGCGTCGGGCTCACGACCCGCAGCGCGACGAGCGGCGACTCGCCGCGCGTCACCCGCGTGAACACGAGCGCGCGGTTCGTCGACTGCCCGTACAGCCGGTAGAACTCCTCGCTGGAGAGCCGCGTGATCGCCTGGATCGAATCGATGACGGTGTGGCCGTTCACGTGGTCGTGGTCGCCGCGCACGATCTCCGTCGCGCCCATCGCCTCGTAGAACTCCTCCAGCGGGACCGCCGTCGAGTACTCGCGGAGGTCGTGGACGATGTCGCTCTCGAACCCGGCCGAGAGCACCCGGGCGTGCTGGCGGAGGCGCCCGCCGCCGCGCCGTTCGTCGATGTCGAGGAGTCCCTCGACGGTGCGGCGGACGACGCCGATCCCCGGGCTCTCGCGGCGACCGCTCTCGTAGTCGGAGACGACCGACGAAGAGACGCCGAGCTGCTCGGCCAGCTCCGTCTGCGAGACGTCGAAGTCGGTCCGCCACTTCCGGAGCGTCGCTCCGGGGTCGTCGCTCAGCGTTATCTCGCCGGCGATCCGGCGGGAGAGCTCCTCGCGTGCGTCGCTCATGCCGTGAACGAACGGCCGAGCGCCGCAAAAGGGTACCGTTCGTCGCGCGTCGAACGCCGCTCGGCTGCGTCTATTCCAAGTACAGCGAGTAGACGATGACCGCGAACCCGACCGCCGTGAGGAGGCCGTCGATGGCGATGCCGACCGCCAGGTCGGCGCCGATGATCTGGTGGGAGACGCCGCCCAGCAGCGCCCCGACGGTGACGATGCCGAAGCCGACGCCGAGCTCCCGCAGCGACCGGTCGCCGGTCCGGTCGTACGCGCGGAGCGCGTAGTAGGTGATGCTGCCACCGAGCACCAGGATGGCGGTCTTTGCGACGATGATAGTCAGGTCGATGTAGGGGTTCATGTTTCCTCTCGTAGCTCCGACCACAGGTCGGCAAGTCGCTCGTCTCGGGTCCGCTCCGGCCGAGAGAACTCCACGTCGAACTCGCGGCGGTCCGCGTCGCCGTCGCCGTCGCCGCCGTCGTCGACGGAGACGGTGACGGCGTCGAACGACACCGAGTACCGCGTCGTGTGCTGCCCGTCCCGCCGGATGTCCGTCGACTCGGAGAGCAGAGAGGCGTCGGTGAGCTTCTCCAGCTTCCGGTAGGTCGTCGACAGGGGGATGTCGCACTCCTCGGAGAGCTCGCTCGCGGTCTTCGGCTCGGTGAGCGCCGCGACGATCCGACGGGCCGCGTCGTCGGCCAGCGCGTCGAGCACCTCGTCGACCGACGGCGGCTCCGGGTCTCGCGACGGGTCCCGCACCATGCGTGACGGTTCGGCCCCCGGAACTTAAACCATCGAACTTCGACCCGACGGCCGGACGGTCCGACCAGCAACGCCCGGGCGTCCGGCTAGCGCGCGCGGCCGAGCCGCGGACGCGACGGTCGAGCCGGACGAGTCCACCCGTTTTTGTACGGGCGCGACGTATCGCGGCCCGATGGACACGTGGAAGCGGCGGGTCGTGTTGTACGCGGTCTTTCTCGGCGTCATGCTCACGTTCACCGCCGTCGCCTACCGGTGGGGAATGCGCGTCTTCGAGGACGACCCCCGGACCCTGATCGAGTCGTTCCAGTTCGCGGTCGAGATGTTCACGACGACCGGGTTCGGCGGCGACGCGTCCTCGTGGGGGAGCCAGCAGATGCACGCGTTCGTCGCCGTGATGGATCTCGTCGGAATGATGCTGCTCATCGGCGCGCTCCCGGTGGTGGCGACCCCGCTCCTCGAGTCCGCGTTCGCGACGACCGTCCCCCGGTCGCTGGAGGGCGACACGGAGGGGCACGTCGTGGTCTGTTCCGACACCACGCGCTCCGACGCGCTCTTGGACGAGTTCGAGTCGGAGGCGGTGCCGTACGTGGTCGTCGAGCCCGACCCCGACCGGGCGCTGGCGCTGTACGAGGCCGGACACACGGTGGTCCGGGCCGACCCCGAGACGACCGACGGGCTCTCGAACGCGCGGCTGGCGGACGCGCGCGCCCTGGTCACCGACGTCTCCGACCGGGTGGACGCGAGCATCGTCCTCGCCGCGAAGGAGCTCTCGACGGACGTCCGCGCGATAAGCGTCGTCGAGGACCCGAGTCGCGAGCGGTACCACCGGCTCGCCGGCGCGGACGAGGTGCTCTCCCCGCGGTCGCTGCTCGGCGAGAGCCTCGCCTCGAAGGTGACGACGGCGGTTCGGACCGACCTCAACGAGGCGGTCGCGGTCGGCGACCTGCGGATCGCGGAGATCTCGATCCACCACGGCAGCGGCCTCGCCGGGTCGACGCTCGCCGGGAGCCGGATCGGCGAGCGCACCGGCGTCGACGTGATCGGCGCGTGGTTCAACGGGTCGTTCGAGGCGGCGCCGCCGCCGGACGCGACGCTGTCTGCGGGAACAGTCCTCCTCGTTTCGGGAACCGAGGAGCAAGTGGAGCGGCTCGTCGACCTGACCAACTCGGCGGCCCGCCGGTTCGGCGCGGGCGAGACCGTCGTCGTCGGGTACGGCCAGGTCGGAAAGACCGTCGCGAACGCTCTCGAAGCGGCGGACCTCCCGGTGACCGTCGTCGACCGCGACGGCGGCGAGGCGATCGACGTGGTCGGCGACGCGACCGACCCGGAGACGCTGCGGGAGGCCGGCGTCGCCGACGCGCGAACCGTCGTCCTCACCCTTCCCGACGACACGACGGCCGAGTTCTCGACGCTCGTGGTCCGCGACCTGGCGCCGAACGTGGAGCTGCTCGCGCGGGTCGAAGACCCCGAGAGCGTCCCGAAGATGCACCGCGCCGGCGCCGACTACGTCCTCTCCCTCTCGACGGTGACCGGTCGGATGTCCGCGTCGGCCGTGTTCACGGACCGGGACGTGCTCTCGCTCGACACGCACGTCGAGGTCGTCAGGAGCGAGGCCCCCGCTCTGATCGGCCGGACGATCGGGCAGGCGGCGGTCCGCGAGACCACCGGCTGTACCGTCATCGCCGTCGAGCGCGGGGATGGCCTCGTCACCGACGTGGGCCCGGAGACGCGGATCGAGCGGGGCGACGAGCTCGTCGTCGCCGGCACCGACGAGGGGGTCCGGGCGTTCGAGCGCGCGTTCGCCTGAGCGGGTTCGCTCCGCGGATTCGGCCCGCGCAACCGGTCCGCGTCGCGGCGCTGATCCCGCTCGCGCCGCCGATCCCGCCGGGACGAGTCGAACGCTTCAAGTATTCGCTGGCTGTTCGTACCCGTATGAAAGACCAGGGACGCTCCGCGCGCAAGCGGACCGGCGGCCGACTCAAGCACGCCTCGAACAAGAAGCGCCACCAGCTCGGCCGCGAGCCCGCCGAGACCACGGTCGGCGAGACGCGACTCCAGTACATCGACTCCCGCGGCACGGGGAAGAAGGTCCGAGCGCTCTCGACGAACGTCGCGCAGGTCGCCGACGACGGCGAGGTCAGCGAGGCCGATATCGAGAACGTCGTCGACAACCCCGCGAACGTCAACTACGCCCGCCGGAACATCGTCACGAAGGGCGCCATCATCGAGACGTCCGCCGGCCGCGCCCGCGTCACCTCCCGCCCCGGCCAGACCGGCCAGGTCAGCGCGGTCCTGCTCGACTGAGGCCTCGCCCTTTCTGAAGGTATTTCCCCTCGCACGCCCACCAGCCACGCGTGTACCTCGGCGTCGACGAGGCCGGCAAGGGGCCCGCCTTGGGACCGATGGTCGCGGCCGCGGTGATCGCCGACCCAGCGAGCCTGCCGGCCGGCGTTGACGACTCGAAGCGGATCGCGCCGGCTCGGCGCGAGGAGATCGACGACGAGATCGCGTCGCTCGAGCGGGTCGCCGTCGGCGTCGCCTTCGTCGATCCCGCGGAGATCGACCGACCCGACACGGACATGAACACGCTTACCGTCCGTGGACAGGCACGGGCGGCGCGAATCGCACTTTCCGGGACCGTTGCGACCGATATCGACGAACCGGTCCGCGTCGTCGCGGACGCGGGCGACACCAGCGAGGGGCGGTTCGCGCGGCGCCTCCGCGAGTTCGTCGAGGACGAGGGCGAAAACGACGCCTCAGTGGACGGCGAACCGCTCCCGTCGGTCGACGTGACGGCCGCGCACGGCGCCGACGCGGACGACCCGGTCGTCGGCGCCGCGAGCGTCGTCGCGAAGGTGGCCCGCGACGAGCGGATGGCCGCCATCGACGCGGAGTACGCCGGGTATGGCGACCTCGGGAGCGGCTATCCCAGCGACCCCGCGACGCGGTCGTTCCTCCGCGAGTACGTCGCTGATACGGGCGGTCTCCCCGACTGCGCGCGCGCGTCGTGGGCGACCTGCGACGACGTTCTCGCGGCCGCCGAGCAGTCGGCGCTCGACGAGTTCTGAGCCGGTTCGAGAGCGTCCGCAGCGGGAGCGCTCAGAACAGTCCGGCAACGAGCCCGCCGACCGCCCCGACGAACGTCTCCCACACCGAGAAGCCGGTCGCGATCGCCAGCACGGTGTCCGCGCCGAAGAAGGCGAACAGCAGCGCGGAGCCGAGGTGCGCGAGCCGCATATCGACCCGTCCGGCGAACTTGTGGAAGAAGTACGCGTTCGCGATGCTCACCGGGATGATCGCGAGCATCTCGCCGACCCAGATGGCGGAGGTCGCGCCGTACTGGACGGCCAAGCCGATCGTGACCAGCTGGGTCTTGTCCCCGAACTCCCCGGTCGCGGTGAGCGCGAAGATGGGCAGGAAGCCGCCGAGCGACCCCGAGTATCGGTCGAGCCGCCCCGGCAGCGAGAGGTCGTCGAACGCGGCCATCCCGCCGTCCGTGCGCTCCGCCTCGGGGCTCGTTCCGCGGGGCGGGGCGGAGCGGTACAGGAGCACCGCGAAGAGGAAGAACAGGACCGCGGTCGCGGCGTTGAGCGCGAGCGGCGGCAGCGCCGACTGGAGGGCCTGCCCGAAGGCGATCTCGACGGCGGTCCACCCGGCGAACGCGGAGCCGGCCGCGGCGACGACGATCTTCGGATCGTACTTCGTCGCGAGCCCGGCGATCATCAGCTGGACCTTCTCGCCCGGAAGCACCGCGAGCTGGGCGGCGAACGCGACGACGAGGATCTCGACGTAGCTCGTCATGCGTCGCTCGCCTCCTGCCCGTCGCCGGCGGCGCTCGACTCCGCGGCGCGGCGGACGTACACGCGGTCCGCGACCGCCTCCGGCAGCCCGTGTTCGTCGCCGTCGCTCGTCCGGACGGTGACCAGCCCGAACGAGGCCACGTCGACGACCTCGACGGTCGTGCCCGGGGTGATCCCCGCGTCGACGAGGAACTCCAACACGTCGGGGTCGCGGTCGCTGATGCGGGCGACGGTCCCCCGTTCACCGGGCTCCAGGGCCGCGACGAGCGCGGTGCCGGCGTCCTCCGGCGTCGACAGGTCCGCCGGGGGGATCGGGTCACCGTGCGGGTCGGCGGCGGGGTAGTCGAGGAGGCTCTCGACGCGCCGCGTGAACTCCTCGCTGACGTGGTGTTCGAGCGCGTCGGCCTCGGCGTGGACCTCGGTCGCCTCGTAGTCCAGCTGCTCGGCGAGGAACGCCTCGATGAGCCGGTGCCGGCGCACGACCTCCAGCGCGGCGACCTCGCCGGCGGGCGTGAGCTCGACGCCCTTGTACTTCTCGCGGGAGAGCAGCCCCCGGTCGGAGAGCGTCTCCACCATGCTCGTCACGGTCGCGGGGGTCTTGTCGAGCGCCTCCGCGATCTGCGAGGTGGAGACGGGCGGCCCCGCCCGCGACTCGATCCGATAGATCGCCTTGAGATAATCTTCGACGGCGTCGGTGGGCATAGACGGTTTTGATCGGTCTAAATTAATAGTTTGTCGGGTCGTCGTTCATTTTTTGACTGATCTCTAGCGGCGGCCCATCCGAGATCACGAACAAGAAAAACGGTGTTTTACACGCGAGATAACTGATCGAACGTCGGATTCAGAATAGAACCAGACGGCAGCGAGTCCCGAGCGGTTCAGCGGACCGTCAGCAGGCGGCGCAGGATGTCGCCGTACGCGGGGCGGGTGATCAGCACGCCGATCAGCACGCCGAGGACGGTGAAGATGGCGAACCCGGAGAGGTCCCCGAGCGACAGCACCATCAGTGGCGACATCGCGATGATGGTCGTGGCCGCGGCCGCGCCGATGACCCAGAACGCCTGACGGAAGCGCGAGTTGAACACCGTCCGGGAGCTCACGTCGCCCTCGCTCATCACCTGGTCGGCGATGATGACGAGGTCGTCGACCCCGGTCCCGACCACGGCGATGAAGCCGGCGATCACCGCGAGTTCGAGCGGGTAACCGAGCAGCGCCGCGAACCCGAGCAGGGCGTACACCTCGGCCAGCGCCGTGACGATCATCGGCAGGGCGACCCGCGGTTCCCGGTAGCGGAGGAACACCATCCCGGCGACGGCGAACACCGAGAGCACGCCGATGATCAGCGAGTACGTCCGGAAGTTCTCCCCCTGCGAGGCCGAGATGGACGAGGAGGTCCCCTCGCCGCTGATGTCGAGGTCGGCCGGGAGCGCGCCGGCGCGGAGGTTCAGCGAGATGGTCTGCGCCTCGGTGAACTCGCCGGTCGTGAGCCGGAAGTTCCCCGTTTCAGCCCACGACCCGGCGGCCATGCTGTCGGCCAGGTCGGGGGCCATCCCGAAGGAGTTGACGACCTCGCCGTCGACGACGAGCAGCAGACACGGGTTCGAGTTCTCGAGTTCCCCGGTCTCCGAGTTGTATCCGCATCGGTCCGCCTGGGTTTGGTAGGCGTCGGCGAAGCCGCGCCGCGCCACGGCGTCTTGGAAGGCGTGTGCCGGCGACTGCCCGCTTTCGGCGGTGTTGCGGACGGTAACGGGCACGTACGCTCCGGTGCCGCGGTCGCTCTGCGTCGCGGTCCCGATCTCCTCGAAGTCGTCTTGGATCAGCGCCCCCTCCTGGACCGCGGTGCCGTTCCCGTCGGGGTACGCGATGTCGATCCGAACGGTCCCGCGGTCCTCGAGGAGGTCGATCACTTCCTGCCGGCCCTGCCCCGGCACCTCGACGAGGATGAAGTACTCGCCGGTGATCGACTGGACCTGCTGAACGCTCCCGCCGGAGAGGCCCGCCTCGTTGATCTTCCCTTGGATTATCTCTATCGTCGCCTCTCGCGTCTCCTCGGTGACGCCCGAGCGGATCCCGTCGTACTCGTAGCCGGCGGCGTCCATCGCCGCGCGGAACTGGGACTCGGTCACGGACGGCTCCGTGACCTCCACCGCGCTCTCGTCGGGAACGACGCCGATGTCCCGCGTGGAGGCGTTGTCCAACTCGGCCGCGACCGCCTCCGCGACCGCCTCTGGACTCTCACCCCCGAGCGCCACGTCTGTGGCGGTGTATCCCGACAGCGGCGCGCGGACGCGCGTGCCGCCCGCGAGATCGAGCCCGTACTGGAGGTTCGTGATCCCCTGTTTGGCCTCGCTCGCGCTCTCGCCGGGCGCCGGCTCCGGACCGAACCCGGGGCCGAACAACGTCACCGTCGACCCGATCACGACGAGGACGAGCAGCAGGATCCGCCAGTTCTCCTTGATCGGTTCGAGCATTACCGGGCCACCCCCTCGAACTTGTACCAGCGAAGCAGCGAGACGTTCAACAGGTACGTGTTCATCAGGTCGGCGCACAGCCCGACCGAGAGGATGATCCCGATGTCACGGAGGAGCCCGACGCCGAACACCGAGGCGACGACCGCCATCACGACCATCGCGGCGATGGAGGTGAGCGTCATCGTCACCCCGGTCCGCATCGCGCGGCTGACCGACTCGTAGAACTCGCCGGTGCGGCGCAGCACGGAGTCGTTCAACAGGATGTCCGAGTCGACGCTGTAGCCGATGATCATCAGCAGCGCCGCGATCGTCCCGAGCGTCATCTGGATGCCGAGGAGGTTCATCGCCGCGACCGGTATCACGAGGTCGGAGAACGCGGACGCGACGACCGCGAGCGAGGGAACGAACGTCCGGAACAGCGCGAACACGAGCACGCTCATCCCGAGAAACGCGAGCGCCACGCCGAAGAGGGCGGTACGCGCGGTGTCGCTCGCGAAGCTCGGCGACACCTGGTCGACCGCGGTCGTCGTCAGTCCCGCCGCCTCCGCCTGGTCCTGGAGGTCGCTCGCGAGCCCCTCCGGGTCGTCTTCGGCCGCCTGGAACGTGACGACGACGACGTCGTCGCCGGGGATCGTCCGGACCGCGTCGGGCTCGCGGTCAAACGCTGTCTGAACTTGTTGTTCGACGTTTCCTCCGTCCGCTGCGACTCGCAGCTCGACGCCGCCGGTGAACTCTAGTCCCATGTTCGCCGGCGCACCGGTGGCCACGAACCAGCCGCCGATGATCGCCAATGCGAGGACCAGAAACGCGAGCGGCACCGCCGCGAGCTGCCGGTTCGAGTAGTCGGTGTAGTTGACCTCCGGCACCTCGATCGCTACCATAAATACCGCTTCCTCCGCGGGCGCGAATAAGCCTTCTTATCTGCGAGGCTGCGGCGTCTCGGTCGAGGTCCACGGCGTCGACGACGCGGTCAGACCGGTGTCGACGACGCGGTCGGATCGATGTCGATCCCGCGGTCTACTCGGTGCCGACTGCGCGGTCGGTACGGCATCCACCGCGGCCGCCGCTCCTCGTTCGGCGGTAACAATTATGGCGACGTGCGTGTTCTGCCGACGTATGGTCGACGAGGCGACCGTACGGAAGAACGCGATCGCGTACGCGGAGCAAGAGCTGTACGATCCCGTCGAGGTCACGTTCGTCGGGATGACGGACGCCCCGAAGGGCATCCGGGTCGGCCTCGAAGTCCAACTGAAGGAGGGGAGCCTCTTCGGCGCGTTCCTCGGCTCGCTGCTGGGACTCCTCCTGGGGCTCCTCGTGGGGCTCCCCTTCATATTCATCTTCCCGCCGCTGATAGCCGTCCTCGGGCTCGGCGGGCTCCTCGGCGGCGGGTACGTCGCGTACTACAGGGCGGCACCGACGGAGTACGCGACGGTCACCGTCGACGACGCCGGCGACGTGGTGATGTCGAACCAGGACTACGAGGAAGGGGACTTCGACGACGCGCTGGACCGGAGCGTCTCGGCGCAGGGCGCCCAAGCGCGACTGGAGGCCGACGCGAGGCGCCGCGCGGCGGCTGGGCCGTCGCCCTCCGAGGTGATGGAGGTATTCTTCGGCTCCGACGACGAGTTCTCCGAGCCGGACAGCTGCCCGGAGTGCGGCAGGAGGAACACCCTGATGTCGCCGCAGTTCTCCGAACTCGGTCCGGGCCGGTACCAGTGCGAGGACTGCGGACACATCGTCAACCTCGTCGGCAGCGACTGAGCGGTCGGCGTCCCTTCAGCCCCTCAGGGGAGGTATCGGACCGCCACGACGCCGGGCTCCGACCGGATCTCGACGCGGTTCACGCCGAGCCGGGCCGCCCGCGAGAGCGTCCCCTCGCGGTCGTCGATCACGTCGTCGACCGCCGCCTCCGTCTCCGACTCCGGCGGCGTCAGGACATGGACCTCGCCGACGCCCGCGCGCTCCTCGCGGGCGAGCTCCCCGGTGGGCGTCTCGGCGGCGAGCTCGCGCTCGTGGACGGTCGGCGGCTCCGGGCTCTCCTCGATCGACAGCGACCGGCGCTCCGCGACCTCGATCACCTGATAGGTGACCTCCATCGGCGGGTCGGGGGCGACGGTCGCCTCGACGGCGTCGTCGACGTCGAGGCCGGGGTTCGAGCTCAGCGTGTGTACCTGCCCGTCGTGGACGTCCTTCAGCACGGCCGAGTCGCTCTCGACGTGCGTGACGAGGAACGTGCTCTCCTTCTCGTCGGTCATTGCGGCCGGGTAGACGCTCGGGCGACTTCCGGCTTTCGAGCCGCGACGGGCGGGAGGCCGCTCACGTCGACTCGCCGGGGTCGGTCGAGTCGCGGCCGTCGACCGTCTCGTCGTCGACCGCCGCGTCGCCGCCCGGCGTCGCGCCTTCATCCGACCCGCCGCGAAGTCGGAAGTGCGTCGCGAAGACGGCGAGCGCCGCCGCGACGGGCGGGACGAACCCGGCCGGCTGCGGGAGCGCGTACAGCGCGCCGATCACGGCGGAGTCGGTCGGGTCCCTGAGTCCCTCGGGCGCCGAGATGACCATCCCGAGGTATAAAGAGAGCAGGAACAGGAAGCCGGCGACGCCCATCCACCGGTCGTAGGTGGCCGCGACCCGGTCGCCGCGGCGGTGGCGGCGGGCGACGAACAGGATCGGCGCGAGCAGCGGGCCGACGGCGCCGAGCCCGGCGACCACGAACAGCGACCGCGAGAAGAGGAACGTCCCACCGGTCGCCGAGACGGTCTCGCCCATCCAGACGACGAGGGCGAGCGTGACGACGAGCGCGACGAACCCGGCCGCCAGCGCGCCGAGCGCGGCGTACGCGCGCATGGTCCACGACTCGGTCGCGCGGAACGCGTAGGGGATCGCGCCGAACACCCCGCCGTAGCTGTCTGCCATTACCCAAGGTAGGTGCGTCGGCGAATTAAATCCCTCGTCGGCGGGAAGCCATTTATATGCGCGACCGGATCCTCCCCACGTGGGTCTCTACGACGCCTACCTCGCGACGCGCCACCGCCTCCACGACGCCGAGCCGCCGGCGCACGTCGCCTTGGTCCTCACCGAACGCGACCTCCTCGCCGACGGCGCGTTCGACACGCTGTCGTCGGCGATCGGCTGGGCGTTCGAGTACGGCGCGGAGCGCGTCACCGTCTCCGTCTCCGTCCTCGACGGCGCGGTCGCCCCGACGCTCGTCCGGGAGCTGCGCCGCCTCGACGCGCCGGCCGAGACGGTGGTCCGTGGTCCCGACGACGACGGCTCGCCGGAGGCGGCCAGCGACCCCGCGGCGGGCGCCGCCGCTGACGACGACGCCGACGCACCGGTTCGGATCCTGGTCGGCCTCGGCGGCAAGGCGGAGTTCGCCGGCGCGGTCCGCGACCTGGCGAGCGACGTCGCGGCCGGCGAGGTGAGGCCCGAGGCGATCGACGAGACGGACATCGCAGAGCGGCTGCTGTTCCCCGAGGAGCCCGACCTGGTCATCAAGACGGGCGCCGAGCGGCTCTCCGACTTCGCCATCTGGCAGTCGGTGTACGCCGAGCTCTACTTCACCGACGTGAACTGGCGCGACTTCCGCAGGCGGGAGTACCTCCGCGCAGTCTTGGACTTCCAGGACCGACAGCGCCGGTTCGGCAGGTAGCGAGCGCCCCTCGACAGGTAGCGGGCACCGCCCGGCGCCCGCGGAGGCCGCCTACCAGACGAACGCGAAGAGCGCGGTGAACGTCACCAGCGCGCCCACCGTCGAGAGGATCGGCACGACGTTTTGCATCAGCACGACCCGCGCGCTCGTGGCCGGATTGAACAGGTCCGACGCCGAGGGGACATCGCTCGCGTCGCCCTCGCCGATCTCCGGCATCTCGTCGGCCGCGAGCGCGCCGACCGAGACCGTCGGCTCCTTCTCGCCGCTGATCCCCTGTCGCACGGTCACCGTGCGGGTCGCGCGGCCCCAGCCGAGCCCGACGATCGACATCGTCGCGATGATCACGAACGAGGCGGGGATGCCGACCGCCGAGAGGCTGATGACGATCCCCGAGGAGACGACCGCGACGACGATGGCGGCCGTCAGCGGGAGGTCGGTGATGTCGTTGCCGAGCGTGTCGAGCGTCCGGCGGGCGATGGTGAACGCGCCGACCGCGACCGCCGCGCTTCCGAGGAGGATCATCGGCGTCATCTCCACGCCGTCGAGCGCGACGAGCGGCGCGATGGCGTTCGCGATGTTCGAGGTGCCCGAGGAGAACGCCATCAGGCAGCCGATGGCGATGACGACGACCCCGCCCGTCAGCTCCCGGCGCGTCGTGTTCGGGCCGAGGACCGGCCGCGGAATGAGCCCGGAGCGGTCGAGCTCGAACAGCGCGCCCTCCGTGCTTTCGATCGCCACCCAGCGGTCGATCGCCGAGTAGAAGTAGCGACCGACGACGCCGGACACCCAGAACCCGATGATCGGCGCGACGAGCCACCAGATCGCGATCTCGCCCATCACCGCCCAGTCGAGGGTGTCCGTCGCGATGCCCAGCCCCGCGATGGCGCCGACCGCCGTCATCGACGTCGACGCCGGCACGCCGGCGAAGTTGCCGACGAACAGCGCGCCGCCGATGAAGAAGAGGACGATGATGCTCGTCTCCAGCGTGAACACGTTCGCGCCGGTGACGAGGTCCTCGCCCAGCGTCGTCACCACGCGCTGGCCCAGCGTCCCGGCGCCGACGAAGAAGAACACCGACATCAGCGCCGCCGCGCCCGCCTTCGACAACACGTCCGCGCCGACGGCCGGCCCGAACGCAGGCCCCGTCGTCGCCCCACCGATGTTGTATCCGACGAACGCCGCCACCGCGATCCCGACGAGGAGAAGAATCTCGACCATATACGCGAACAGAGGACGCACGCGCTGTTAAACGGACGGGGTCTGTCCGCGTCAGCGCCGCCCGCCCGACGTTTGCGCCGCGGTCACGAGCGGCACGGCCGCGAACGCGGACGGTATTTAAATGGCACTGTGACCCGGTGTGAGATAGTTATAAATGAACGTGGCGGTGGCGCGTGCCTGCGAGGCCGCCCTGCGGCCGAGCAGCACGCGCGAGGGAGTCGCTGGCTCCCGGAGCGAAGCGGAGGGTGCCAGCGACGAGGTTGGGGAGGTGTGAGGTGCTGTGCGGTGCTGGGCGGGGTGGGACTCAAAGGGGCAGCCGCGAGGCGGGCGCAGACGATGCAAGCACCGCAACGAGGGAGCGGTAGCGACCGAGTGAGGAGCGTGGTTCGAGAGAGCAAAGCTCTCTCGTCATCCCGAAAATCTCTGATTTTCGGGCGACAGCGAGTGTGCGTCCGCCTCGCGGCTGGGGCTTTGGAGGTGTGTTCCGCCGATCTACCGTCGATTTATAAATAACTGATAGCGTTCAAATCTCTCTTGGTGAGTTTTCTCACTACGTTTGAGAAGATACACCGGCCGAGATTTGAACTAGGGAAAGACGGTCCTGCTCGCTCACTCCGTTCGCTGCGCGGGCTGCGTCTTTCTGAGTTCAAATCTCTCTCGGCGATTTTCCTCGCTTCGCTCGGAAAATGCACCGGCCGAGATTTGAACTCGGGTTGCAACCATGGCAAGGTTGCGTGATACCACTACACTACCGGTGCGTGCTTCGCATCTTGGCGTTGGTCGGAGACTTACTTAAGTCTGTCACATCGGGACTGCGGTACGTCGTTGCCTCCGTCGCCGCTTCGTCGCTCACTCTCCCCGCAGTCGCGCGATCTCCGCCGCGTGCGCGTCGTGGAGATCGGCGAACGCCGCGGCCTCCGCATCTTCCTGCGTCCCGCTCTCACGCCGGTCCCGGATCCGGCGCTTGATCGCCGCGAGCGCATCGGCCTCGCCCGCCGCGATCTCGTCGGCCACCGAGCGCGGGTCGTCGACGACGCGCGAGACGAGCCCGGTCCGCAGCGCGGCCTCCGCGTCGAGGACCCGTCCCGAAAGCGCGAAGTCCAGCGCGTCACCCTCGCCCATGACGCGCGGAAGCCTGACCGTGCCGCCCCAAGCGCCGAACAGCCCGAGGGAGACGCCGGGCTCGCCCAGCGTCGCTCGCGGGGTCGCGGCTCTCACGTCCGCCGCCAGCGCCAGCTCCACGCCGCCGCCGCGCGCCGGGCCGTCGATCCCGCAGACGACGGTCGAGGGAGAGTCCTCGATCGCGGCGGCCGCCCGCTGTCCCCGCCGGGCGAACGCCGCCGGGTCGTCGAGCGCGGCGACCGCGTCGAGGTCGGCGCCGGCGCAGAAGGCGTCGCCCGCGCCGCGGAGGTACGTGACCGGCGGGTGGCCGTCGCCTTCGGCCCCGTCGAACGCCTCGCGGAGAGCGGTCAGGTCCGCGGGTCGCAGCGCGTTGCGCGCCTCGGGACGGTCGAGCGTGACGACGCGCACGTCGCCGTCGGTTCGGGTGCGGATCACGTGACGGGATCCCGTTCGTTTCCAAAGGTCTTTGCCCTTCGCTCGTCTACCGAACGGCAATGGACGATGCCGCGCGAGCGCGTGGCGCCGCGCGCGATGCGCTCGCGGACGTCGAACCCGAACAGCTCCGCGAGGCCCTCGACGACCGGCTCCTCGACGCGGCGGTGACGCCCGGCGTGCTGGCGCTGGTCACCGCTCGCGCGCTGGAGCCCGACGTCGACCTCGGCGACGTGGCCGACCGCGCCGCGGGCGTGCAGCTCATCTACGAGGGGTTACGCCTCACTCGCACGGTGGCCCGCGAGGAGCCGTGGGTGACGGCGGCGACCGCCGCGGCCGACATCGACGCCGACATGGAGATCCTCGCCGCCGACGTGCTCGTCTCTCGCGGCTTCTCGCTGCTCGCGTGTACCGACGCCGCCCGCCCCGCCGTCGACGTGGTGCGCGCGTTCGGCCGCGACCAGACGCTCCGCGACCGCGAGGGCACGGACGCCGAGACGGCGGCCGGACTCGACCGCAACCTGGAGGTAGACGCCCTCGAACTCGCCGTCGTCGCCGGCACCACCGCCGTCGGCGGCGACCCGCCCGAGGAACTGCTCGCGTACGCCCGCGACCTCGCCGCCGACTGCGACGGCGAGTTCCCGCCAGCGGGCCGCGCGCTGCCGGACGCGACCGCCGACCGCATCGCGGACATCTCGGAGCGGGCGGTCAGCGCGACCGACCGCTGACCGGCGGACGACGAAGCGGAGTCGATCCCCTGACGCCGCGCCCACGAATCGAAACCCCTAAAGTCGAATCCGGTCAACGACTGGTTGCGTGCCTGGGTAGCTTAGCGGTAAAGCGCGTCCTTGGTAAGGACGAGACCGGGGGTTCAAATCCCCCCTCAGGCTTTTCTTATTCTCCTCACTTTCACGTCCTCGAGAGTACGTTTCGCGAAGAGTTCTGATCAGCGAACTCGGTGAGGGCAGTGAAGTTCCCGTGACACGAGATAATCACTAAGTACCATACTGCGGTATCGAGAGACGTGGCGGACGAGTACCTGAGACGTACCGCAATTACTCGCCTAACTCTCACCAGCGAGCAGAGAACGCTGCTCGACACCACCATCTCTGAGTGGAAACGCGCCTGTAACATCAGCAGTCGTATCGGATGGAGAGCAAATGAAGCGCGGAAAACACGTCTTCAAAAGCTCGCCTACGACGAGGTGCGAGAAGAGACACGTCTCGGGAGCCAACACACGATACTCGCCACTCATCAAGCCGCAGCGGCACTCAGCGGCATCGATGATATCGAAGCTCTCGAAGAGGATTACGCCACCTCTCGGCCGGAGTTCACGGCAGACACGGTGAAGTACGACACGCGCACGATGACGTTGTTCGACGACGGAACCGTCTCTCTTTCTACAGTCGGAGACCGTATCCGATGTGAACTCGTGCTGCCGGACGACGAGAACGGATACCAATACCAGTACCTCGACAGCGAGGCGTGGGAGATCACCGAATCCACACTCTCACGGCGCGATGGTGGGTACTACATTCACTTGGGGTTCCGGAAACCCAAGCCCAAGAAACGAGCCGAGATACGAGATGACACCGAGGACAGGACAGTTCTCGGGGTCGATCTCGGTATCGCAAACATCGCGACCACCTCGACAGCGTACTTCGCATCCGGTGACGAACTCCGGCACCGACACCGAGAGTTCGAGCGGATCCGCGGTCGGCTCCAACGGACAGGTACACAGTCCGCGCACCGAACGATTCAACAGATGAGTGGGCGGGAATCGCGACACGTCCGGAACACGCTTCACGAGGTCGCCAACGACATCATCGACGAGGCCCTTGAATACGACTGCGAGTACATCGCCTTCGAGAACCTCCGGCACATCCGAGACCGTGCGCCTCGGGTGAAGGAGTTCCACCAGTGGGCGCATCGACAGCTCGTGGACATGGTAGAGTCCAAAGCGGACGCGGAGGGGCTCCGTGTCGTGTACGTGTCACCGGAGAACACGAGTCGGCGGTGCCCGGAGTGCGGTCACACGAGCGAAGGGAACCGAATCGCGCGCTCGGAGTTCGAGTGCCAATCGTGTGGTGAGACGGGGAACGCGGACTACGTCGGCGCGAAGAACGTCGGATGGAGGTACGTCCGTCGGGGCCTACAGTCGTCTCGGCGGACGGGCGACAGTCAACTCGCCCTGAAGTCAGGAACCGTGACGCCGAATCGGGGATTCGTCCCGAGCGACTGACCGTCGATGGAGGCAGAGTTCACTGACAAGTTTCGCGTCATCATTCGCGGGACGGTTGACATCTCGGCCTAGGCTCTTCCTGTTGTACGCCTTCTTTGTGAACTCCTCTGATAATATACTTTGATAAAATTAATTTCCAAAATATTTTATTATTATTAGCTAAATAAAGATTAGTATTATACGTGGTATAAAAATATTAAAAATACTGTCACTCTTTCTTATTACATGGTATGCCCTTGAGAGAATTTTCGCTGAACGATGTCGGTGAAATTCGATCTGTGGAGTGTTCTGATGTTCCTAAATTAATGGTCGTTGCCGGACCTAACGGTGTGGGGAAGTCAACTATGTTTGAAGAGGTAACAGAAGAGGCCGTATCTGAACGGATCGATGAGGTAACAAGTGTCAAAAAAGAACGGATTTCAGAAATGATTGGAGATGTCCGCAATGACGTGTCTAACTCTATTACAGACCAAGACTATAGTCGGCTAAATGGGAAAGTCATAATCACACAAATGGCCTCTAAGTTTGGTTTACAGTCTGACGTATTAGTAAGGACAACCGCTAAGATAATCGGTTCCAATGATTCTCAGCCGGATTCACTCACGGGAATACTTGACGATATTACCGATACAGTAGACGATACCACACCAGCATCAATAATTGAAACAATTGAGTAGCATTCTCTCAAGTTGATGAAATAGGTTCTCCGATAAAAGCCCACACGGCTCTCCCCCGACGCCGGATATTCCCCGGGGAGTCGCCAACGTCGATCCGAGATGAACTCCGAGATGGACGCGTACGTGATAGACGAGTTCGGCGGTCCGGACGTCTTCGAGCGACGCCGCGTCGCGGTGCCCGACCCCGAGCCGGGCGAGGTCCGCGTCGAGGTCGTCGCCTCCAGCGTCAACCCGGTCGACTACAAGATCCGCGGCGGCCACATCCCCGACTTCGCGCCGGAGTTCCCGGCGACGCTCCATTGCGACGTGGCCGGCGTCGTCGACGCCGTCGGCGAGGGGGTCGACGCCTTCGAGCCGGGCGACGAGGTGTACGGGATGCCCGGCGGCGCGGGGCGGCAGGGCGCGCTCGCCGACTACGTCGTCGGCCACGCGGGGACGTTCGCGCACGCCCCCGAGTCGATCCCGCTCGAAGACAGCGCCGCGCTCCCCGTCGTCGCCCTGACCGCGTGGGAGATGCTCGCCGACAAGGCCACCGTCGACGTCGGCGAGGACGTGCTGGTGTACGGCGCGACGGGCGGCGTCGGCCACGTCGGCGTCCAGCTCGCCGACTGGTTCGGCGCGACGGTCACCGCGACCGGGTCGACCGCCGAGAAGCGGTCGCTCGCGGCTGACCTCGGCGCCGACGCGACAGTCGATTACACGGGGACCAGCGTCGAGTCGTACGTCGACGAACACGCCGACGGCGCCGGCTTCGACGTCGTCTTCGACCCGGTCGGCGACGATCACCTGAACACGGCGTTCGAGGCGGTCCGTCCCTACGGCTCGGTGGTCACGACGGAATCGAGCGACGCCGACGGCGTCGACCTGTCGCCGATGCACGCCACCTCGCTGGAGCTGGGCGTCGTCCTCGTCATCCACCCGGTGCTGGCGGGCGACGGCCAAGCGCGCATCGGGCGGGAGCTCGAGACGATGGCCGCGCTCGTCGACAAGGGCGCGATCGCGCCGCACGTCGACGATCGGTACGCCTTCGCGGACGTGGCCGACGCGCACCGTCGCGCAGAGGCCGGGGAGTTCGTCGGAAAGCTCCTGCTCGTCAACGAGTAGGCCGCCGGCCCGTCGCCTGCGTGCCTTTTTATTCACCACGCTCCGACCGACACACCACATGGGCAAACACGAGCGCGGTTGGGTCGAGGCCACGGAGAAGCTGACGGCGCAGCTCGTGAACGGCGAGGAGCCGGACGAGGAGCTGGTCGAGGCGGGGCGGCTCGACCTCGCGGAGTCGCTCGCCGAGCGAATCGAGGCGGACTTCCCGGATCTGACTGGGATGCGCCACGCCGGCAACTCCTACGACTCGCTCGGCGACCTGATCGTCGACGCCGCCGACGGGGAGACGTTCGTCGAGGCGAAGTTCGTCGCGAGCGGCGGCACGCGGGCGAACCTCGGACAGGACACCCTGACGCAGTTCGAACTGTTCGAGGGCGCCACGGCGTGGAGCGACTTCCGCGAGGAGATCGGGTTCCCCGAGGACCGCGAGGCGCTCCTCCGGCAGTTCGACGACTACCCGGACGACGTCCGCGACTGGTCGTACAAGTCGGCGGTGTACGACCGCGCGAAACACCTCAAGAACGTCCTCGACGTGTCACGGGGACAGAACACGGGGTCGCGGGCCGACGAGGTGCTCGCCGACCCGGACGCGACGGAGACGGAGCGGGAGGCGGCCCGGATCGTCAAGGAGATCCTCGAACTCGACCGCGAGGAGAAGCTGGCGTACTTCGATCACCTGCGGGCCGCCGAGCAGAACCCGCGCAACGTCGAGACGTTCGCGCACCTGATCGTCTGCGGCTACCACACGGCCGATGCGCTCGACGAGCACTTCGACGACGACCTCGACGAGATCAAGCGGCTCCTCGAAACCGACTCCTACCGCCTCTACGAGGTGAACAAGAACAGCGGGACGGTGACGGTCGAGAACCCCTCGGAGCTGCTCGCGGGCTTCGAGTGGGAGGACACGCGCGTCGAGATCCCGGAGGACGGGACCTCCGTGAGCGTGGTGACGGGACCCCCGGGGAACCGGCGGCGCGTGCTGAACATCGCGTACAACTGGAAGAACAAGTTCCAGGGGATCCAGACGCCGTCGATGAACGTCTTCGTCCCGGAGGCGTAGGGCCGTCGGGGCGAGTCGAGTCCGCTGCGCGCGACCCCCGCGACCCGCACGCTTTTGCGCTCGGACGCCAAGGGTCGACCATGCAACGCGGCCGCCGGAAGCCGGACTGGCTGAAGTCGCGCCCGCCGTCCGGGAGTCGGTTCACCGAGATCAAGTCCGCCCTCCGCGACCGCGACCTCCACACGGTCTGCGAGGAGGCGAACTGCCCGAACATGGGCGAATGTTGGTCTGGGGAGGACGGCCCCGGCACGGCGACGTTCATGCTGATGGGCGACCGCTGCTCGCGCGGCTGTAACTTCTGTGACGTGGAGACGGGCGGGATGGAGCCGCTCGACCCCGACGAGCCGGCGAACGTCGCGGACGCGGTCGCGGAGATCGGGCTCGACTACGTCGTCTTAACCTCCGTCGACCGCGACGACCTCGCGGACGGCGGCTCGGCGCACTTCGCGGAGACGATCCGCGAGATCAAGCGCCGCGACCCGGAGATCCTCGTCGAGACGCTCATCCCGGACTTCCAGGGTGACCCCGAGGCGATCGACCGCATCGTCGACGCGGAGCCGGACGTGATCGCGCACAACGTCGAGACGGTCGAGCGGCTCCAGTGGCCGGTCCGGGACCGCCGAGCGAGCTACGAGCAGTCGCTCGCCGTCCTCGACCGGGTCGACCGCGAGTCCGAGGTTCACACGAAGACGAGCCTCATGCTCGGCGTCGGCGAGTACGACCACGAGGTGTACCGGACGCTCGGCGACCTCCGCGAGGTCGGCGTCGACGTGGTCACCTTCGGCCAGTACCTCCAGCCGTCGCGCTCGCACCTCGACGTCTTCGAGTACGTCCACCCGGACGCCTTCGACACGTGGCGGCGGGTCGCCGAGGAGGAGTTCGACTTCCTCTACTGCGCGTCGGGCGCCATGGTCCGGTCGTCGTACAAGGCCGGCGAGCTGTTCGTCGAGGCGCTGGTGCGCGAGGGGCAGTCGCCCGAGGACGCGCGCCGCCACGCGCGAGCCGCGGGCGGGGACTGACGCGGATTATAAAACCACCGAGGCGCGGCTCCGAGAACTCCGCCGGGGCCGCCACAGCTGTCAGGCGCTTTCGAGGTATCGACTTTTGTCCGAACAGCGAGTTATTTACCGCTCGGAGACCCACCCTGTGCCAGTGAGACGTACACATGGGAACAACTGACTCGTCGATCGTCGACTCGGCGCGGGCCCGGCCGGGGCTCCTCATCGTCGCCCTCTTCGGCGCCCTGCTCGCGGTCGACCTCGCGGCGAAGGTCGCGGGGGTCGGCCTCGGCCCGATCGGGGGGTCGATCTCGGTCGAGCGGCTCGGCTCGAACCTCTGGAACGGCGTCGTCATCGGCCTCGTCATCGGGCTCGCCGGCATCGGGCTCTCGATGACGTACAGCATCCTCTCGTTCGCGAACTTCTCGCACGGGGACCTCGTCAGCGTCGGCGCGTTCTCCGGGTGGGGCGTCGCGTTCCTCATCGCCGGGTTCGGCGAGGTACCGGTCCGCGCGCTCCTGACCGTCCGCGACGCCGGCAACGCCTCGCCGGGCGACATCGGCGCGCACATCCTCACGACGCCCGGGGCGATCCTCGTGGGGCTGGTCGCGGCGTTCGTCGTCACCGCGCTGCTCGCGGTCGCGCTCGACCGCGCGTTCTACAAGCCGATGCGTGACCGCGACGGGATCTCGCTGCTCATCGCCTCCATCGGCGCGGCGCTGATCGTCCGCTACCTGCTCCAGTTCGTTTACGGCTCCGACCGCCGGGGGATCACCGCCAGCGTCGACGCGTCGAACATCGCGTTCGATCCGCTCGGGCTCTCGGTGGACGCGCACGAGCTCACCATCCTCGTGGCCGCGGTCGGCCTGATGCTCGCGATGCACGGGATGCTCCAGCACACGAAACTCGGGACCGCGATGCGGGCGATGGCCGACAACAAGGACCTCGCGCTCATCACGGGGATCCCGGCCGAGCGCGTCGTCACCGCCACGTGGATCATCGGCGGCGGGCTCGCGGGCGCGTCCGGCTACCTCTACGTGCTGCTCCGCGGGACGATCCAGTTCGACTTCGGCTGGCTCCTCCTGCTGTTGATCTTCGCGGCCGTAATCTTAGGCGGGATCGGCTCCATCTACGGCGCCATCGCCGGCGGCCTCGTCATCGGGATCGTGTTCACCACGTCGACGATCTGGATCCCCTCGGACTTCAACCAGGCCGCGGCGTTCGGCGTGATGATCCTCATGCTGCTGTTGCGTCCCGAGGGGCTCTTCGGAGGGGTGACGACCACATGAGCGACGCGAACGCCCCCGACGGCTCCGCGTCCGGACCGTCCGAAGGCGCGCCCGACGCGCCCGAGAGCGCGACGGCGGCGGTCGTCGAGGCCGCCCGGGAGAGCGACCTCGGGCTCGTCGTCGGGACGCTGCTCGCCATCTACGCGGCCGCGACGCTGCTGACGTTCACCAACGGGCTCAACAGCGTCGTCGGCCTCATGGAGACGCTGACGTTCCTCGGGATCGTCTACGCGCTCACCGCGCTCGCTTTGAACCTCCAGTGGGGGTACACCGGCCTCTTCAACATCGGCGTCGCCGGCTTCATGGCCGTCGGCGTGTACACGATGGGGATGGTCGTCCGGTCGCCCGACCCCGCGTTCGGTCCCCCCGGACTCGGGCTGCCGCTCCCGGTCGGGATCGTCGCAGGGATGGTGATGGCGGCGCTGCTCGGGGCGGTGGCCGCCCTGCCGGCGCTCCGGCTCAAGGCCGACTACCTCGCCATCGTGACGCTCGGGCTCTCCGAGATCGTCCGCCTGTCGCTCCAGTCGAGCGCCTTCGACAACTTCCTGCGCGACACGATCGGGGCCGGGACCGGCGGCGGCCGCGGGATGGGAATGCCGGACAACCCCGTCCGCGACCTGTTCCTCGTCGACGGACAGGCGGGGACGCCGACCGCGTTCGGCGACCTCGTCTTCGGCGTCTTCGGGAACGACGGGCTCGGCATCTCGCACCCGATCCTCATCGGCTGGGGGTACATCGCCGTCCTCGCCGTCTTCCTCGTCGGCTTCTACCTCGTCTTGGAGCGCCTCGGCCGCTCGCCGTTCGGCCGGACGATGAAGGCGATCCGGGAAGACGAACTCGTCGCCGACTCGCTCGGCAAGGACGTGAACCTCGTGAAGATCAAGGTGTTCGTCATCGGCTGCGCGCTGATGGGGCTCGCCGGCATCCTCTGGTTCGGCAGCCAGGGCAACGTCTCGCCGACCCCACAGTTCCGGCCGCTGTTGACCTTCTACGTGTTCATCGCGGTGATCATCGGCGGATCCGGGTCGAACACCGGCTCGGTCCTCGGCGGCATCGTCTTCGCCGCGGTGCTGTTCGAGGGACCGCGGCGCGTCGGCGGGGTCGTCCGCGGGCTCATCGACGCGGAGACGCCGCCGTCGTTCGCCGACGCGCTCGTCTCGCTCGACCCCGTGACGTTCCTCGCGTACGCGACCGACAACATCGCGCCGCTCCAGTTCGTCTTCCTCGGCCTCGTCCTGGTGTTCATCATCCACCGGCGGCCGGAGGGGATCCTCGGCGACCGGATCGAGACGGCCGCGGCGGTGGACCTCTCGGAGCGGCCCGCGGGGGGTGAGTCCGATGAGTAGCGACGCGCCCGACCCGGCCGACATCGCCGACGCGGACGACGTCGCCGAGACGGTCGACGCGACGGACGCGACGGTCGACGAACCCGAGGCGAACGACAGCGCGGTCGAGGAGGCGGCGAAACACGTCCCCTCGGGGGCGCCCCCGCTCCGCGTGGAGGGGCTGGTCAAGCGGTTCGGCGGCGTCACCGCCGTCGACGGCGCCTCCTTCGAGGTGGAGTCCGGCTCGCTGACCGGGCTTATCGGCCCGAACGGCGCCGGGAAGTCGACCACGTTCAACTGCATCACCGGCGTCCACGAGCCGACCGCCGGGAAGGTGTACTTCGAGGGCGAGGACGTCACCGGGCTCAGGCCGCACCAGATCGCCCGGAAGGGGCTGGTCCGGACGTTCCAGATCGCCCGGGAGCTCTCCGAGATGACCGTCTTAGAGAATCTCATGCTCGCGCCGCAGGGCCAGCTCGGCGAGTCCGCGATCCGGGCGGTGACGCCCGGGCTCCGCGGCGCGGTGATCGCGGAGGAGACCGAGCTCCGCGAGCGGGCCTGGGAGACGCTGGAGTTCTTCGAGATCGACCACCTCGCGCACGAGCACGCGGGGAACCTCTCCGGCGGCCAGCGTAAGCTGCTGGAGATGGCCCGCGCGCTGATGACCGACCCCGAGATGGTGTTGCTCGACGAGCCGCTCGCCGGGGTCAACCCCACCCTCCAAGAGAAGCTGTTGGACCGGATCCACGACCTGCGCGCTGACGGCTACACCTTCCTGCTCGTCGAACACGACATGGACGTCATCATGGACAACTGCGAACGCGTCATCGTCATGCATCAGGGCAGCGTGCTCGCCGCGGGGACCGGCGACGAGATACGGAACGACGAGCGGGTCATCGAGGCGTACCTGGGTGAGGACCTATGAGCGCAGACGACGGACCGAACGCGACCGGCGACGCCGCCTCGGCGACGGACGGAGGCGACGCCCCGGCGGCGGACGGCCACGACCCCGACGCGGTCGACGTCGACTCGGACGCGGTCGAGGCCGAGGCGGACGCCGGCGCCGAGCACGCGATCGACGGCGACGCGATCCTCAGGATCCGCGACCTCGACGCCGGCTACGGCGACCTCCAGATCCTCTCGGACGTGGTCTTAGACGTCGCCGACGAGGAGTACGTCACCATCGTCGGCCCCAACGGAGCCGGCAAGTCGACCGTGATGAAGACCGTCTTCGGGCTCACGACCCACATGGGCGGCACCGTCGAGTTCGAGGGGGAGCCGATTCAGGGGCTCGCGCCGGAGCAGATCATCCGCGAGGGGATCGGATTCGTTCCGCAGAACGACAACGTGTTCCCCGGGCTCAGCGTCCGCGAGAACCTCGAGATGGGGGCGTACATCCTCGACGAGGTGCCCGAAGCCCAGATCGAGACGATCTACGACCGGTTCCCGATCCTCCGCGAGCGCAGCGACCAGAAGGCGGGGACGCTCTCCGGCGGCCAGCGGCAGATGGTCGCGATGGGACGGGCGCTCATGCTCGACCCCGACCTCCTCCTGCTCGACGAGCCCTCGGCGGGGCTCGCCCCCGACCTCGTCGCCGACATGTTCGACCGGATCGACCGGATCAACGAGGCCGGGACGGCGGTGCTGATGGTCGAGCAGAACGCGAAGGAGGCGCTCCGTCGGTGCGACCGCGGCTACGTGCTGGTGAACGGCGAGAACCGCTACACCGACCGCGGCGACGTGCTGCTCGCCGACGAGGACGTGCGGCGCGACTTCCTCGGCGGATAGGCGGCGACAGAGCCGCCGGCGTCACGGCTCCATTATAAGTTGCCGGCATCCAACGGGTCCTCCAGCTGGCCCATCACCGCCTCCATCGCGTCGGTGGCGGTGAGCAGCCCGACGACCTCGCCGTCCTCGATCACCAGCGCGAGCTCCTGCGACTCCGCCTGGAACTGGTCGAAGGCGTCGCTGACGCTCGCGTCCGCCGACACCGTCATCGGCGGGGCCGCGACGTCCGCGAACGTGAGGTCGCCGTCCCGGAGCTCGTCGAAGCGGCTCACGATCGACGGGGCGTACACGATCCCCTCGAACTCGCTCAGGTCGTCGCCGACGAGCGGGAAGCGGCTGTGCGGGGTGTCCCGGATGCGGTCGAGATTCTCCTCGGCGGAGGCGGTCGTCGACAGCGAGATCACCTCGTCGGCCGGCGTCAGCACCTCCCGCACGGCGAGCTCGTCGACGTCGAGGGCGTTGAGGACCTCCTCGCGGCGCTCCTCGGGGAGTTCGACCTCCTCCATCATCGAGCCGAGGCGGTTGCGGAGCTGCGCGCGCGTCTCCAACACCTCCTCTTCGGCCTCGGTCCACGAGCCGGTCATCTCCACGCCGAACAGCCCGAGGGTGGCCTTCGCGACCCAGTCGCCGAACTTGATCAGCGGGGAGATGAGCCACGCGAACCAGTAGAGGGGTCGGGAGCCGTACCCGGCCACCTGTTTCGAGCGCTCGACGCCGAGGTACGTCGGCGTCTGCTCGCCGTGCGTCAGGTGGACCATGTTGATGAGGAAGAAGCCCAACAGGGAGCCGGCGCCGGCGGACGCGAGCGCCGTGTTCTCGAAGAGCGGGGCGAAAAGCGCCGCGAGCCCCGGCTCCGCGACGATACCGAGGGCGATGGACGTCCCGGAGATCCACACCTGACAGGTGGTCAGGTAGAACTCCAGGTCGTCGGTCATCTCCCAGGCGCGCCGCAGTCCGGGGGTGTCCATCTCCGACTCGGGGTACTGCCGCAGGCGCGTCAGGCCGAACTCGATCGCCACGAAGTACGCGTTGATCAGGATGAGGGCCACGCCCGCCGCCACGCGGAGGCCGATCTCGACGGGGGGCATCGCCGTCGCGAGGGGGATCATCGTTCCCCCGTCCCGCCGCGCGCCTCAAAAGCGTTCAGGGATCGGGTCGCCGCCCCGCGGCGTCCGGGCGCGTCGCCCCTCCGTTCGACCGCGAGCCGCGGCGCTACGCGTAGTCCTCGTAGGTCGGCAGCCCCGACTCGGGCGGGAACTCCTCGACCGGAACAGTCGTCTCGTCGCCGCTCGCCATGTCCTTCACCGTGTACTCGCCGTTCTCCAGGTCGCGCTCGCCGACGACGACGACCGTCTCCGCGTTGATCGAATCGGCGTAGCCGAGCTGCGCGCCGAACGAGCGGTCGGAGACGTCCTGCTCGACGACCACGTCGTCGCCGAGCGCGCGGAGGTCGCCCGCGAGCGCGGCGGCCTCGCTCCGCGTGTCGCCCACGCTGAGCACGTAGTAGTCGGTCGAGAGCTCCTCGTCGGGCCAGACGCCGGCGCGCTGGCAGAGCAGCTTGAGGGTGGCGTGGCCGGGCGCGACCCCGACCGCGGGCGTGGGCTGGCCGCCGAAGCTCTCGATGAGGTCGTCGTAGCGGCCGCCGCCGAAGACGGAGCGGGAGACCTCGCCGGTGGAGTCGAAGCACTCGAAGACGACGCCAGTGTAGTAGTCGAGCCCGCGGGCGGTCGTCAGCGACACCTCGCAGAACTCGCCCGCGCCGAAGTCGTCCGCGGCGGCCAGCACGTTCCGGAGGTTCTCGACCGCCGCTTCCACGTCCTCGCCGCCGGCCTCGGCGACCGCGTCGAGGTCGTCGACGGTCTCGACGCCCGAGATGAGGTCGTCGAAGTCGCTCGCGGTGTCGCGGGCGAGCCCGGCGTCGGAGAGGAGGCCGACGTACTCGGCGTCATCCACCTTCGCGCGCTTGTCGACCGCGCGGATGGCGGCGGCGGTGTCGACCGCGTCGGGGTCGTCGGCGAGCGAACGGACGAGGCCGCCGAGGATGTCGCGGTGCGAAACGCGGAACTCGAAGTCGTCGCCGGTGAGTCCGAGGTCCGTCAGGGCGTCGGCGGCGACCGCGAGCACCTCGGCGTCGGCCTCGGGCGCCGAGGAGCCGAACACGTCGATGTTCGTCTGGTAGAACTCGCGGAAGCGGCCCTGCTGGACCTGCTCGTAGCGCCAGAACGGCCGGGTGGACATCCACTTGATCGGCTTCGACAGCTCCTGGCCCTTCGCGACGACCATCCGGGCGACGGTGGGCGTGAGCTCGGGCGTCATCGAGACGCCGCGGCCGCCCTTGTCGTCGAAGGCGTACAGCTCCTCGACGATCTCCTCGCCGGACTTGTCGACGTACATCTCCGTCCGCTCCAGGGCGGGGGTGGCGATCTCGCGGAAGCCGTGGCGGCTCGCCGCGCCCTCGATCGCGTCGGTCACCTCGCGGCGAGCGGACTGCTCGCCGGGGTAGAAATCTCGGAATCCCTTGAGGCCGTCGTACATGGGCGTCGCTTCGGCGAGCGCCCGCTTGAAAGCATCCTTTCGGGGGCGGGGCTCGTGCCCACCGATGCGCGCTCCGGGGGCAACGAGGCGCGGCGCCTCGCCCGTCTATTCGCGCTGGTACTCCTTCTGGAACCCGCGGAACTCGGTCCGGTGGGCCTCCTCGTCGGAGAGCAGCGTCACGGCGAGGTCCTCGGTGACCGGGTCGTCGGCTTCCTCGGCGGCGTCGATCAGCTCTCGGTACGTCGCGATCGCGTCCTCCTCGGCGTCGAGCACGCCGTTGATGACGGCCAACACGTCCGTCGAGTCCGCGGGGGGCTGGAGCGACTCCTGGCCGGCCGTGAACTCGGCGGACCCGGGCGGACGCGCGTCGAGCTGTTTGAGCCGCTGGCCGAGCTGTTCGGCGTGGCCGAGCTCCTCCTGGACGTCCTGTTTGAGGCTCTCTTTGATCTCCTCGGCGCGGACGCCGTCGAGGACGATCGCGTTTGTCTGGTAGTTCATCACGGTCTCGATCTCGTCGGCGTACGCGGTCCGGAGCAGGTCGACGACTCGTTCGGATGACATACCGAACGCTACGCCCGCGGGGTCGAAAGTAGTTCCGGCGGTTCCGGGTCGGCGGGAGGCCGTCGACCGCGGACGGATCGCCGCGCCGGCCGATCAGTCGTTCCGGCCGTGGACGTACGTCTGGTCGTGATCCGGAAACACGTCGCCGACGGTCCCTTCGCCGTACTCGTCGGCGATGAGCGTCCGGAGCTCGTCCTCGTAGTCCGCCTTCGGGACCTCCTCGCTCGGCCCCTGCTGGACGTCGAAGGTGGCGTCGACGAGCGCGTCGACGGCGTGGCGGCCGAACCCGGAGAGCGGGGAGATGTAGTCGATCTCGTTTCGGTCTTCGAGACTCTGCGCCTGCGCCCGCGACACCGTGGGGACGCGGTCGTCGCGGCGCGTGCCGTCCGCGATGGCGTCGACGTCGAGGGCGGCGATGGTCTCTAAGGCGTGTTCGTGGACGCGCTGGATCCCGTTCCGGGGGTAGCCGTCGGCGACCATGGTCTCGGCGGCGCTCTCGGCCACGTCGCGGTCGAGGTCGACGCGCTCGAACGGGAACCCGAGCTCGGCGGCCGCCCGCTCGGCGTGCTCCCAGTCGTCCGTGAGCCCGAAGCTCCCGGTGACGCAGCGGACGTCGTAGAACCGGTCGAGCAGGTGGGCGGCGAGCGAGGAGTCTTTCCCCCCGCTGTACAGCAGCGCGAGCTCCATCTACCGGTGTCGGATGTCGAAGCTCTTCTGCTCGGGCTGGAGCTCCTTGAGGAGCTCGCGCATCTGGTCCTCGTCGATCTGTCCCTGAATCCGCCCGCTCTGCGCCAGCGCGGCGACCTGCTGTTTCACCTTCTCGCCGAACTGCGGCTTCGACATCTCGACCGCGTTGAGCCGCTGGCGCGCGCCGTCGGTCAGGTGCTGTTTCAACACCGCCTCCTGCTGGGCCTCGGCGCGCTCCTGAGCCTCCTGTTGGGCCTCGGCGGCGTCGCCCTCGCCGCCCTGTCGCTCGCGGAGCTCCTCCATCTTCTGTTCGCGCAGTTCCTCGAGCCGTTCGTCGTCGGGGTTGCCGCTCATACGCGTCCGTTCTCGGTCCGTGCGAAAAACCATTTCGGAGGTCGCGACCCGCGCGGCCGGCCGGAACCGGCTCGCGCCCGCGACGAGAGCGGGGGCGGTCCGCGCGGTTTAAACGGATCCTCGGCGTAGCCGCCGCCAATGAGCGAGTCGCGGGAGTTCTGTCCGCGCTGCGGCGACCCGGTCCCCGAGCGGCGCGACCCCCTTCCGGGCGAGCCGCGCGGGCGAGACGCGCTGCTCTGTGACGACTGCTACTTCGAGGACTTCGACTTGGTCGACGCGCCCGACCGGATCGAGGTGCTGGTGTGCTCCGGCTGCGGCGCCGTCAGGCGCGGCGAGTCGTGGCGCGACGTCGGCGCGCGCGACTACACCGACGTGGCCGTCGACGAGGTCGCGGAGGCGCTCGGCGTCCACGTCGACGCCGCGGACGTCGAGTGGGGCGTCGAGCCCGAGCAGGTCGACGAGAACAACGTGCGGATGCACTGCCGCTTCTCCGGCGTGGTGCGCGGCACGCTCCGCTCGGCGGAGGTGACGGTCCCGGTGAAGATCTCGCGCGGGACCTGCGACCGCTGCGGGCGCATCGCCGGCGGCTACTACGCCGGGATCGTCCAGGTCCGCGCCGACGAGCGCGACCTCACGCCCGCCGAGCGCGCCGAGGCGCTCGACATCGCCGAGCGGTACGTCGCCGACCAGGAGGCCGACGGCGACCGGGAGGCGTTCATCACGGAGGTGAACGAAACTGACGACGGGCCGAACATCAAGCTCTCCTCGAACCGCCTCGCGCAGAACGTCGCGACGCGGATCACCGAGTCGCTCGGCGGGAGCTTCGAGTCGTACCCGACGCTCGTCACCGAGGACGGCGACGGCAACGAGGTGTACCGCGTCACCTTCGCGGTCCGGCTCCCGAAGTACGCGGCAGGCGAGATCGTCGACCCCGAGGACGGCGACGGGCCGGTACTCGTCACCGGCGTCTCCGGCCGGATCCAAGGCGTCCGGCTCGCGAGCGGCGCGGAGTACACGTCGGCGTTCGCGGACGGGGAGGCCCCCGACGCAACCCGGCTCGGCACCCGCGACGACGCGGCGGAGACGACGGTCGTGACCGTCGAGGACGAGAACGCGATCCAGGTCCTCGACCCCGTCACCTACGAGGCGAAGACCGTCCCGAACCCGACGTTCGTCGACGACGACGCCGACTCCGTCCTCGCCTTCGAACACGACGGCGACGTCCACCTCGTGCCGGCGGAGGGGACGGAGCCGGCCGCGGAGTCGGCTCCGAGTCGGGACTGACGCTACTCGCGGACCGCGTCCGACTCGCTCCGAGAGCCACCCACGCGAGAGCCGGAACTGATCGTTCGTGGAAGAGAGCCGTGAAATCGGGTCGGCGCGTCGACGTCGTCAGCGGGGACGGGGAGACGCTCAGTCGGCGCGGGCGGGCTGTTCGCGGCCGAGCGCCGCGGCGCGCTCGGACTCGGTTACGTCGATCCCGCGGCGTTCGAGCTGCTCGATGAATTCGGCCTCGCTGAGCCCTGCCTGTGCGGCCGCCTGCGACAGCGTCAGGGTTCGCGCACCGTACAGCGTCAGCGCACTCGACAGCCCGTTCGTGGCCATATATCCAGTAGTCGCGTGAGGGATTATGAAGGTTACTACTTCATGGAGGGCCCTGATACACCTTATACGATATATATTGGCGTATGATCGGCGCGGGAGTGATAATACGACTCGCGCGCCGCCACCCCTCGCCCGCAGGAGTTAAACGGTTCTGCGGTCGACACGGCGGCATGGACAGACAACAGATCATGGCGCTGTTCTTCGCGTTTCTCATGGTGAGCTCCATGGTCGCGTACGGCGTCTCGCTGCTGTGACGGCCGCGCCGCGGTAGCCCTCGTCAGCCGTCGCCCCACACGTCCGACAGCGGGTGGTCCTTCCGTCGGTCCGCGTCCCGCTCGGAACGGGTCCGAACCGACTCGTCGCCGGTCGCTTCGCTGTCGGCGGTCGCGTCGCCGTCACCGGTTTCCGAGCCGCCCTCGCCGCGCGACGAGTGACCCGCGTTCCCGCTCTCTGACCCGCCCGAACGGCGACTCCGCCGCCGTCCCGCCCCCGCACCGCCGGACGGCGACGCGTCGATGCCTGCCAGCGCCGCCTCGGGATCGAACGCCGGCAGCGACCGGGTCGTCATCGCGTCGACCTGGTCGCGGAACCAGTCGGGCGTGTCGGCCTCGGCGCGCTCGAAGAGGTCGAGGAGGGAGTCGTCGGCGAGGTACGTCGCGCCGTAGTCGTCGGGCGCGCGGACGACCCGGCCGCACGCCTGGATGACCGTGCGCAGTGCCGTGCGGTGGTACCACGCCCACTGACCGTCCTCCAGCCGGCGTGCGACCCGCGAGTCGTTCGTGTTCCGGTACGGCGCCTTACACACCACCTGCCACCGACAGAGCTCGCCCTTCAGGTCCAGCGCCTCCTCCATCTTCACGGAGACGAACACCTCCGGGTCGGAACTGGCCTTCCACGCCTCCAGCTCGGCGTCTCGGTTCTGTCGGTCGTGGCGCCTGACGCGCGCGGCGACGCCGAACTCGCCGAGGCGCTCGGTGAGCCGCTCGGCGATGTCGTACGAGTGCGCGTGGATCAGCCCCTTCTCGTCGGGGTGTTCCGCCATCAGACGGACGATCAGGCGCGCGATCTTCGGGGTCGTCTCGTCGCGGTGCTCGTACGTCATCGACCCCTGCGTCACGTCGTACAGCGGCCGGTTCGCGAGCGGGAACGTGTGCTCGACGTCGACGAGGGCGACGTCGGCGGGGTCGAGGCCGACGCCGCGACAGAACGCCTCCTTCGAGAGGATCGTCGCCGACAGTAACGCGAAGCGGTTGCCGCGGTCCCACACCGTGTGTCTGAGGTACCGCGCGGGGTCGAGCGGCTTGATGTCGATTGGGGACCCCTCGCCGCCCGCCTGGTCGACGACCCACGAGGTCGGCGACTCCGGGTCGCGGTAGTCCTCTAAGAACCAGCCGAGCTCGCTGATGAGCTCCTGGAGTCGGTCGCGGCGGGCGACCTCCTCGCGGTCGAGCTCCGGGCGACCCACCAGCTCGTCTTTCGCTCGGATCGCGGCGTCGCGGAGCGCCTCGACGAACCGCGCGGTTCGGTCGAGGGCGTCCTCCTCGGGACCGGCGTCGGCCGCGACGTCGGGGACGCCCACGTCGTCCCACACCGGGACACGCTCGGGCGAGATCTCGATGGTGGCGTACATCTCGGCCCACTCCGCGAGCCCGTGCGCCTCGTCGATCACGACGACGTCGCGCTTCCGGAACACCTCGGAGCCGGCGGTGCGCATGAAGTACGCTAACGTCTGTGCCGCGAAGCGGTTGCCGGAGGCGATAGCGCGGTCGGAGAAGTACGGGCAGCGGTGTCGGATCGAGCAGTCGAACCCCTGCTGGCGCGCGCAGGGCGCGCGGTTCACGGGCGTGTCGTGCTCGCCCGGGAGGACGCAGTCGTAGTTCGACTTCCCGCGGATCACCGCGAGGTCGTCGAGGAGGTCGTCGGCCTCGACGTCGTCGATCTGCGACACCTGCGGGGTCGTGTAGTAGGCGCCGGTCGCCTCGCTGGGGGCCGCCTCGCCCGCGGTCTCGGCCGCGCCCATGATCGCGCGGGCGAGCAGCGACTTGCCGCTGCCCGTCGGCGCGCGCACCAGCACGACTCGGTTACCGGCCGCGAACGCGTCGCGGATGTCGTCGAGGGCCTGCTCCTGCGCCCCGCGGAAGCTCGGCGCGGGGAACTCGGCGGGGATCCGGCTCGGGTCCACACGACGCTCTCGCGCGCTGTCGGAATTAAATCCTCGCTTGGGCGGCGGGCGCGACAGCTATTCGTGGTCGGAGCCGGTAGCAATAGAGGAGCGATGAGCGACGACGGGGTTCTCGGGTCGCTGTCCGCGGTCGGTCTGCTGAGCCTCTGCTGCATCGGGTTCGGCGGGCTGGCCGGCGGGGCGGCGGTGGTCGGCGGCTCCGCCTCCGCGAGCGCGTTCGCGACCGGGGCGACGAGCGCGCGCGGCGCGCTCGTCTCCGGGGCAGTCACGTTCGGAACCGTCCTCCTCGCCGCAGCGGTGATCCGCTGGCGGCTGGACCGGTGAAAGCGGGCCGCCCGGGAGCGGTCAGCGGAGGGCGCCCGCCGAGGACGGCGACTACGCCCGGCCGTGCGTCTCGATGTTCTCCCAGACGACCGCCATCAGCTCTCCGGTCTTCGCCACCAGCTCCTCGACGGCGTCCCCGTCGCCCCCGGCCGCCGACGCGCAGCCGAGGTCGCGGATCGCCTTCGTCGCCGAGACGTGGTGGACGTGGACGCGGTCGTCGCCGGCGCGCTCGTACACGACGGTGGTACACGGGAGCATGCCGGCGAGCGTGGGATCTATCCGCAACGCGTCGTACGCGATCTCGGGATGACAGACGACGATCAGCGCCGTCCGCTTGACGTCGTCGTGGCCGAGCATCCCCTCGATCATCTCGTCGAGGCGCGTAACGCGCACCGTCTCGAAGTCGGCGAGCTCGTGTTCGAGCTGGACGAACGGCACCGCGTCCTCGAAGGGGAGGTCGACCGTCGTGTGGAGCGCCTCGTCGGCGGTCGGCGCGGGGAGTGCGGCGTCGCTCATGCGAACTCCTCGCACTCCACCGGATAAAAGCCCGTCTCGCCGTTCAACGCCTGCCGCTACCTCTAACGGCACCGTCGGTCGCGACCGTCGGAGTCGAAACGAACCGACCGCGGGCGAAGCGGCTACGCGGTCGTTCCGAGCGGCGAGAAAGCGACGACGCGGGACGCTCCGGCTGGGATTTGAACCAGAATCAGACGTGTTCGCTTCGCTGCGCGCGTCTGATAGGGTTCAATCCGCTCTCATCGATTTCTCTCACTTCGTTCGAGAGCCCGCTGAGCGAAGCGGATATTGACTGACGAAGTCAGTCAGAAAGATGCTCCGGCTGGGATTTGAACCCAGGTCATCACCGTGAGAGGGTGATATGATTGGCCGGACTACACCACCAGAGCACGTCCGTTCGTCGCAATCTACGGTAGGAAAGACGATAGTAAAACAGTTCCGTTTCGACGCCGCCGTGCCCCGGTTTGTCGTGGCGAGCCGCGCTCAGACGTCGACGGCGAACGGCGTCGACGCCGCGTCGAGATCGCCCGCCGCCGCGCCGATCGCGGCGAGGAGGTCGGCGACCGCGTCGAGGTCGGTCGTGTCGATCACTTCGACCGGCGTGTGCATGTACCGGTTCGGGATCGAGACGTTGAGCGCGGGCACGCCGCCCCGGGCGGTGTAGAACGCGTCCGCGTCGGTGCCGGTGCGGGTGCCGGCCGCCTGGAGCTGGACCTCGAGGCCGGCGTCGTCGGCCGCGTCGCGCGCGAGGTCGACGAGGGTGGGGTGGTTCGCGCTGCCGCGGCCGATCACCGGGCCGGCGCCGAGCTCGACCGGACCGCGCCGCTCGCGATCGACGTCCGGATTGTCGGTGGCGTGGGTGACGTCGACCGCGACGAACGCGTCGACGTCGTCGAGGTCGACGCCGACCATCCGGGCGCCCTGTAGCCCGACCTCTTCCTGAACCGTCGAGACCGCGTAGACGGTGGCGTCGACGCCGGCCGCGGCGGCGCGGCGGAGCCCCTCCGCGGCCGCCCACGCCCCCGCCCGGTTGTCGACTCCGCGGGCGGCGATCCGGTCGCCGACGAGGTCGCGCACGCCCGACGAGAACGTGACCGGGTCGCCGACCTCGACGTGCTCGCGCGCCGCCTCGGCGTCCTCGGCCCCGATGTCGACGAACTGGCCCGCGACGTCCTCGTACTCCTCGTCGCCGCCGTCCCGCAGGTGGATCGCGGTCTGGCCGATCACGCCCTGAACGGGCTCGTCGGCGTGGACCGTCACGTGCTGGCCCTTCGAGACGGTGCGGTCGGAGCCGCCGATGCGCCCGATGCGGAGGAAGCCGTCGTCGAGCACGTCGCGGACGATGAACCCGATCTCGTCGGCGTGGCCGGTGACGGCGATCGCCGGCGCGTCGGGGTCGCCCTCGTGGACCGCGACGGCGTTGCCGTACGCGTCGGTGTCGACCCGGTCCGCGAACTCGCGGACGTAGTCGGTCCAGACCCGCTGTGCGGCTGTCTCGAACCCCGAAGGGCTCGGCGTCGCGAGGAGGTCGTCGAGGAACGCGCTGCGCTCGTCGTCCATACGCGCGGGTCGACCGGCCCCGGCAAGAAGACACCGATGGCGGGCCGTGCCGCCGGGAGCGGGCGGCGACACAAGCGCTTTGGGGCGGCCGCCCGTCCGATCGGTATGGACATCCTCCGAAGCGTCCGGACCGTCGCCGAGGCCGAGGGGCCGGGCGTCGTCGACTGGGACCGGGCCGCGGCGGCCGCGAAGGACGCCACGGACCCCGGGTCGATCGCCCTCACCGACGCGGAGCGCGCGGGGTACGCCGCCGACGTGCGGGACGCCCGAACCCGGCTGGCCGACACCGCCGGGATCGAGTTCGACGTGCCGGACACCGTCGAGGTGCAGAACCGCCACCACTGGATCGACGCGAGCGTCGGCACCTTCCGACGCGTGATGGACCCGATCGAGGCGGCCGCGACCGGCGACGGCGAGGAGGTCGGAGCGGTCGGGACTCCCGGAACCGACTCGCTCGACGTGATGCCGGACGGCTCGCCCGGGCCGACCGGCCCCGCGCCCGGCGCCGCCTTCGCGCGGGACCTGTCGCGGGTCGCCAACACGGGCTCGATGGCGTTCGCCTTAGGCTTCCTCGCCCGAAACGTCCTCGGCCAGTACGATCCCCTCCTGCTCGCCGACGAGCCGGACGCCGAGCACGGGCTCTACTTCGTCCACCCGAACATCGTCGCGGTCGCGGCCGCGCTCGACGTCGACTACCCCCGGTTCCGCCGGTGGATCGCGTTCCACGAGGTGACCCACGCCGCGGAGTTCGGCGCGGCGCCGTGGCTGCCGGAGTACCTCGAATCGCGCGTCGAGCGCGGCGTCGAGGGGATGGTCGGCGGCGCGGGCGGCGTCGAGGGGATAACCGGGCGCGGGCTCGACCCCGACGCGTTCGCGGAGCTCCAGGCCGCGATGACCGCGGTCGAGGGGTACGCCGAGGTGCTGATGGACCGCGCGTTCGACGGCGAGTACGCCGACCTCCGGGCGAAGCTCGACGAGCGGCGCGGCGGCGGCGGCCCCGTGCGCCGGCTCGCGCAGCGCCTGCTCGGACTCGGGCTCAAGCGCCGGCAGTACGAGCGCGGCGCGGAGTTCTTCCGACACGTCGCCGACGCGCGCGGCATCGAGGCGGCGGGGGCCGTCTGGGAGCGCGCCGAGAACCTGCCGACCGCCGCGGAGATCGACGACCCCGAGGCGTGGCTCGTCCGGGTCGACCCCTGAGCGCGGGGCGAGTCACTCCAGTTCGAGGTCCCGTTCCCGGGGTTCCTCGCCCCGGTCGGACTCGATCCGGTCGAACCGCTCGTCGAGGTCCTCGGTCGCGAGCAGGCGGTCGAGTCTGCGCTCGAACTCGGCCTCGTCGATCTCGCCGGTCGCGTACCGCTCGCGCAGCGCCGCGACCGGCCGGTCGGCGGTCCCCTCGCTCGCGTGCGACGCGGTCGCCGACTCGTCGCCGGACGCGACGAGCGGGAACTGCTCGCCGAGCACCAGCACCAGCGGAATGAGGATGAAGAAGCCGGTGATGAACAGGGCCGGCCCGAGCGTCACAAGCGGAGCCGGGAGGAGGACGGCGGACAGCGAGGTGAGCCCGAACGACAGGATCGCGATGAGCCCGATGAGTCGCTTCTTCTCGAACGTGGGGAGGGCCATACGCGAGTGCTGTCGTCGGCCCGACAAAAACGTACTGCCACAGGCGGCCGGTTCCCGCCCGCGACCGACGGCTATTCGTCGCGGGCGCGCCCACGGCGATCCGTGCTCAGGTACGTGACGACGAACCCGGGGAAGGTGCGCGAGGCGGAGCGGTACCTCCCGGACGGCTCGGTGGAGCGGCTCGACTTCGACTACGCGGAGGTCCAGGCCGACGAGCTCGGCCCGATCGCGGCGCGGGGGGCCCGCGAGGCGTACCGCCACGCGGACGCGCCGGTCCTCGTCGACGACGCGGGGCTGTTCGTCGAGGGGCTCGACGGCTTCCCGGGGCCGTACTCGTCGTACGTCGAGGAGACGCTCGGGATCGAGCGAGTCCACGATATCGCCGCCGACCTCGACGACCGCCGCGCCGCCTTCCGCTGCGTCCTCGGCTACTGCGACGGCGAGGGGTTCGCGGCGAGCCCCGACCCCGTCGACCGGGGCGACCGCGACGCCGCCGCGGCGGCGGGGCCGGACGGCGAGGGTAAGGCGGGGTCGGGCGGGACCGACGCGGACCCGCTCCCGGTGAAACTGTTCGAGGGGTACGTCCCGGGCCGGATCGTCGCGCCGCGGGGGGACGGCGGGTTCGGGTACGACCCGATCTTCGAACACGACGGCGAGACGTTCGCGGAGATGGACACCGACCGGAAGAACGCGGTGTCACACCGCGGACGGGCCTTAGCGAAGTTCGCGGAGTGGTACGCGGATCGATAGCGAGCGACGATCGCGAACTTACGCCGCGGCCGCGATCGCGTCCGCGAGGAGGTCGCAGCCGAGGTCGATCTCGCGTTCGGTGACGTCGAGCGGCGGGAGGACCCGGAGGACCTTGTGACCGCACGCGAGCGTGAGGAGACCGCGCGAGAACGCCTCGTCGACGACCGCGTCCCGGCGCTCCTTCGTGTCGAACTCGACGGCGAGCAGCAGCCCCTTCCCGCGGACGTCCTCGACGGGGTCGAGGGCGGCGTCGCGCATCGTCTCCTTGAACTGTCGGCCGCGGACGACGGCGTTGTCGGTGAGGTCCGCCTCCTCGATCGCGTCCAGCGTGAGCGCGCCCTGCGCGGAGGCGATCAGGTCGCCGGCGCCCCAGGTCGAGGAGAGGCGGCCGGTCTCCTCGGGGAACACGTCGCTCCGCGAGACGGTCGCGCCCACGCGGAGCCCCTTCCCGCTCGCGATCACGTCGGGGTCGTACGCGTAGTGGTCCGAGCCCCACATCTCGCCGGTGCGGCCGACGCCGGTCTGGATCTCGTCGGCGATCACCGTGATGTCGTGTTCCTCGGCGAGCGCCGCGATCTCGTCGGTGAACGCCTCGGAGGGGAACCGGTAGCCCCCCTCACCCTGGATCGGTTCCATGATGAGGTAGGCCACGTCGTCCGGGTGGACGTTCCCGCGCTCCGGGTCGAGCTTCCTCCGGAGCCGCGAGACGCCGTCCGCGAAGAAGCCGCACGAGCAGGTCTCGGGCGAACAGGTGCGGTCGTCGCAGAACGGGACCTCGGTCACGCCGCTGATCTCGGGGAAGTCGCGGCGGTACACGGACTTCGAGCGGTTGAGCGAGAGCGCGCCCAGCGTCCGGCCGTGGAACGCCCCGTCGAAGGTGATCGCGTACTTCGCGCCGTCAGAGGCGTCGTAGGCGATCTTGACGGCGTTCTCGACCGCCTCCGCCCCGGAGTTCGAGAGGAAGACGGTGTCCATCTCGTAGTGGCTCGTCAGGTCCGTCAGGCGGTCCATGAGCCCCGAGGCGCCGGGGATCCCGTCCCCGGGCGAGGGGCCGCCCGCGGCGTAGAAGTCCTGGCCGGCGATCTTCAGGGGGTCGACCAGATCGAACTCTTCGAGACGGTCCATTATCAGGGGGTTGTTGTACCCGAGCGGCGCGGCGGCGACGTGGCTGGTGAAGTCCATGAGGACGTTGCCGTCGACGTCGGTACAGAACGGCCCCTCGGCGGGCGCGGTGCGGTCCCAGACGAACTCGTAGACGTAGGTGCTCGGCGCGGCTGACTCGTGGTGGTAGTCGACCCACTCGCGAGCGCGCTCGCCGGGGAGGTCGGCGACGGCGGGCGCGGCGGTGTCGCGATCCATGCGTTGCGGTGGCACGCGAATGCAATAAATGCGAGGCGATCGCGAGAACGTTGGAGAATTCTCCAACGTCCGTTCGCCCGCTCTCGTCCGGGGCGGAGGCAGGATCCGTCGGCGCGGCGCCCCGAAGCGCGTGTTCGAATCGGAGACGGGCCGGGGCATAAATTGTGACAAACCCACATAATTCGTGATATTTTTATAGAATCGCAACCATAGTTGTGACTGAGTTCGAGGTGGTCAGCAATTCCCATGCTCGAACCGGCGAACACGTGGACGCAGGGAACCGATTTCCCGAGCCGACTGTTCGAATCCGGTAGCAACGACTACGAACTGTACGAGGAGGACGGCGAGTTCGTCCTCTCGGTCGAGCTCCCTGGGTTCGACCCCGCGGAGATCACCGCCTCGTGGAACGACGGCGTGCTCAACGTTGCCGGCGAACACGAGGACGAACGCCGCGGGACCCGCCGGACGTACCACCGGCGGTTCCGTTTCCCGAAGGCGATCGACGAGGACGGCATCGAGGCCGAGTACCGGAACGGCATCCTGACGGTCCGGCTCCCCGTGACCGTCGAGGGCGCCGTCTCCGGCACGGAGATCGAGATCGAGGGCTGACCTCGGCCCGCCCGCCCCGACCGACCGGCACCGCGCCGGTCGCTCCCTCCCGCTGTTTTCGCTCGAACGTGCCCGTTTTCGCTCGAACGCACCCGTTTTCGCTCGAACGCGCCCGTTTTTTCGCCGCCGATCCGTACCGAGCCGCGCGCGTCGACCCCGCACGCCTTTTACCGCCCGCCGCCACGGAGGAGGCATGAACCGCGAGGAGTTCGCCGCCAGCATCGACCACACCGTCCTCGGTCCCGAGACGACCCCGGCCGACGTGCGGACCGTTCTCGACGAGGCCGCCGCCCGCGGGATGAACGCCTGCATCCCGCCGTGTTACGTCGCCGAGGCGGTCGCGTACGAACGCGACCCCGAGGCGATCGCCACCGTGGTCGGGTTCCCGCACGGCCAGCACGCCCCCGGGGTCAAGCGCGACGAGGCGGTCGCGGCGTGGGAGGCGGGCGCCGACGAGATCGACCTCGTGATCAACGTCGGCCGGCTGAAGGCGGGCGACGACGGCGCCGTCGCCGACGAGCTCGCCGACGTCGTCGCGGCCGTCCCCGTCCCGGTGAAGGTTATCATCGAGACCGCGCTGCTCGACGACGCCGAGAAGCGCCGCGCCTGCGAGGCCGCGGTCGCCGCCGACGCCGACATGGTGAAGACCTCGACGGGCTTCGCCGACGGCGGCGCGACGGTCGCCGACGTGGAGCTGATGAGCGAGTACCTCCCGGTGAAGGCCTCCGGCGGCGTCGGCTCCTACGAGGAGGCGATAGAGATGCTCGACGCGGGCGCGGTCCGGATCGGCGCCTCCTCCGGCGTCGAAATCGTCGAGGGCTACCCGGAGTGACGGCCGGGGTCGCCGTTCTCCGAAGCTGGGAATTCCACTGGGCCGATTTATAAACGGAGCGCGTACTACGGGGTATGAGCCATCAACGGGGATCGCAACGCTTCGACCTCGACGCGGCGTTCAAGGCGTTCGGCGCGGTCGGCATCGCCATCTCGCTCGCGCTCATCGTGGGCGTGTTCGCGCTGACCGACCCGTTCGGCGACTACGTCACCGCGTCGCCCGCCGTCTTCGGCACCCTTCTCTCCGTCGCGCTCGTCGTCGCGGTCGGCTACACGACGTACGCGCTCCGGCGCCGACAGTAGCCGGGCACATGCCGCCGGCGTTCGACCGCGCGGCCGGGGGACATAAACCGCTCGCGGGCGGACGGTTTCGCATGACCGACGAGTCGACCGACGAGGCGGTGGAACGCTTCCTCGACCGAGCCGCGGCCGCGCTCGACGACTACGACGAGGGGTACGCCGACGCGGACGCGACGCTGGCGACGCTGCGCACCCACGTCGACGAGCTGTCCGCGAGCGTCGAGGAGAGCGGAGACGACGGGGAATCGTAGCCGGAGCGGCCGCGGGAGAGCGCCGTCGGATCCGCTACGGCCCGGCCCCGATCAGCTCTCGCACGCGGCCGACGTACTCCGCGAACGCGGCGTCGCCGCGCTCGCGCGGGCGCTCGGCGTCGACGTCGACGATCTCGCGGACGCGTCCCGGGTCGGCGGCCATCACGACGATCCGGTCCGCGAGCGTCACCGCCTCCGCGACGTCGTGCGTGACGAAGAGGACGGTCTTCCCGGTCGAGGCCCACACGTCGAGCAGCTCCCGCTGGAGCATCTCGCGGGTCTGGGCGTCGACCGCGCCGAACGGCTCGTCCATCAGCAGGAGGCTCGGGTCGACGGCGAGCGACCGGGCGATGGCGACGCGCTGTTTCATCCCGCCGGACAGCGACTTCGGGTAGGCGTCGCGGAACTCCGTCAGGCCGACCAAATCGAGCATCTCGTCGACCCGCGCCTCGCGCTCGGCCGGCGAGCGGCCGCTCCGTTCGAGGCCGAACCCGACGTTCTCCGCGACCGTCAGCCACGGGAACAGGTGGTACTCCTGGAACACCACGCCCATGTCCGTCGTCGGGCCCGTGACCTCGGTGCCGTCGAGCAGGACGCGACCGTCGGTCGCCTCGGTGAGCCCGGCCACGATCCGGAACAGCGTCGTCTTCCCGCAGCCCGAGGGGCCGACGAGACAGACGAACTCCCCGTCCGCGACCGAGAAGGACACGTCGTCGAGTGCGCGCACCGCGCCGCCGTCCCCGTCACCGGGGTACGTCTTCCCGACCCCGTCGAGGGCGACGCTCGCCGCCTCGGGGGCAAGAGGCGACTCGCCGGCCGCGGACGACCCCGCTGACTCGCTCACGTCGTCGCCGTTCACGCCCGCCACGCTAACGCCCTCCGTTCGACCGCGCGGAACGCCACGTCGACGAGCAGGTACATCAGGCTCAACACGAGGATGTACGCGATCGCCCGGTCGACGCGGAGGTTGTTGCTGGCGCGGATGATCTCGCGGCCGACCCCGGGGACGCCGAAGATCTCCGAGGCGACGACGAGCATCCAACACCGTCCCAGTCCCGTCCGGATCCCGGTCAGGATCCCCGGCATCGACGCCGGCAGCACGATCGACCGGACCGCGTCGAGGTCGCTCCGGACCCCCAGCGTCCGGCCCACGTCGAGGAGGTCCTCGCTCACGCCCTCGACGGCGCCGTACGCCGCGTAGAAGTTGATCCAGAACGCGCCGACCGCGATAATGAACGCGGCGCCCCAGTCGTTGATCCCGAACCACGCGATGGCGAACCCGATGAGCGCGAGCGGCGGCACCGGGCGCAGCGTCCGGACGAGCGGCGCGGTCAGGTCGTCGAGCAGGCGGCTCCAGCCGAACGCGACGCCCGCGGCCACGCCGAGGCCGGTCCCGGCGAGCGTGCCCGGGACCCAGTGCTGGACGCTCTGGTACAGCGCCGCCGTCATGTCGCCCGAGGCGAGTTCGCTCGCGAACGCCCCGGCGACCGCGACGGGAGAGGGAAGGACGAACGGGTCCTGCGTCAGCGAGACGGCGTGCCAGACGACGAGGAACGCCGCGACCCCGACGGCCCCGCGGAGCAGCCGGCGGCCGTCGCCGAGCCCGACGCCCGCGGACGCGTCGCCCTCCGCGACCGGCGATGCGGTTTCGGTCGCCATCAGAGGGAGTCGTACACCTCCAGATCGAAGATCGCGTCGTTCGACAGCTGCTCGTCGATCTGGCCGTTACCGGCCGCGAACTCCGAGAACACCTGCGTCGCGTCCGTGATCTTGTTGGGGTCGGTGATGAAGTTCGACAGCGGGGAGTCGAGCGCGTCCCGCGCGCGGTCGGTCGGCATCCCGATCCCCTCGTTGACGTGCGCGGCGGTCGCGTCCGGGTTCTCGCCGATGAACTCGGTCGCGCGGACGTGCCCTTCGAGGAACTGCGCCGCGAGCGGAGAGTCGCGCACCGCGTCGCTCATCAGGGTGACCGCGGCGGGCTGGCCGGGAAGGACCTCGGCCGCGGTCCGGAGCATCGTCACCGACGAGTCCTCCGCCTGCGCGATCGTCGGCACCGGCTCCATGATCGAGGTGCCGTCGATCTCGTCGTTGGCGATCGCCTGCCAGACCGAACTCGCGCCGCTGATCTCGAGGATCTCCACCGCGTCGTTCTCGGCGGGGTCGACGCCGACGTCGCGGAGCCAGTAGCGCAGGAGGACGTCGGGGACGCTCCCCTGCGGGAACGTGCCGAAGGTGAACGGCTCCCCCCGCTCTTCCTCCCACGTCGCGAACGCGTCGCCGCCCTCGGCCTCGAACGTCTCGTGGAACGACTCCTCCGCCATGATGCCCATCGGCTCCTGGATGTTCGCGGCGGTCACCTGCGCGGCGATGCCGCGGTCGATCGCGATCATCGCGGGGACGATCCCGAACATCGCGATATCGATGTCACCCCCGCCGAGCGCCTGAACGATGTCCGGGCCGTTGCTGAACTCCTGCCCGGTGACCTCGGCGTCGATCTCCGAGAAGTACCCCTCGCCCTCCATCACGTACCACTGGAGGTCCGGGTAGATCGGCATGTGCGCGACCGTCAGCTCGTCGAGTCCGCCGCCACTGCCGCCGCCGAGACAGCCGGCGAGGCCGACCGTCGCGGTTCCGCCCGCTGCCGCGAGGAACGACCGCCGCGACGCTGTCCGCGTAGATTCGTACATACACACGGAAGCGGCTCCGCGGGCAACACCCTCGCGTCACCAGCAACGGAAGCGCGTTCCGGTGACATCGATGAATCCGGAATTCGGAGCCTCTCGGGACTGAACACTGATTTTAAGGGGTATTTCGGAGCAAAGCACGTCATCGAACAACGCAATTGTTGCTGGTGTATTCCGCCGCATCGCGCGTCGTCGTTCTCGGTCGCGCGGCGCGTGTGCGGGAGTCGGTCAGCGGGCGACCCGGTCACCCGAATCGGGCGTGCGGTCTCACGGCCGCTCGGTCGCGTCCTCGTCGAACAGCCCGAGATCCTCGGCGACGAGGTCGGCGAGGCGGTCTTTGATCGCCGGGTCGACCTCGGCGACGGACTCGCCGTCGTGTTTCTGGGCGTTGTGTTTCTCGAGCGCGTCCGCGAGGTCGTCGAGCGGCACGCGGGTCTCCGTCTCGCACTCGTCGCACACGATCGGGACGGACGGCTCGTCGGTGGACATTACGCCGACAATCGCCCGTGGCGGATATATGCCTTCGGGCGTCGCGGGCGGGGTCGGCGCCGCGCTCCGACCGGGACGCCGATCCGGGCCGGGACTCCGGTCCGCGCCCGCGGACGCCGAGAACCGCCACCGTCTACTGGCCGCGCCGCGAACTTCCGGCATGTACGTTCTCGTGACGGGGGCGGCGGGCGGGATCGGCGGGGGCGTCGCTCGTTCGCTCGCGGCCGCCGGCCACGACGTCCTCGGCGCCGACCGCGACGCGGACGGGCTCGCCGCCCTGCCCGACGCGGTCGAGACCGCCGTGGTCGACCTCCGCGACGAGGACGCCGTCCGCGACCTGCTGGCGGACCGTCCCCTCGACGCCGTCGTCTCCTGCGTCGGCGGCTACGAGATCGCGGCGGTCGAGGACACCTCGGCCGCGTCGTTCCGGCGACAGCTGGAGACGAATCTGACCGCGGTCCACGCGACCGTCTCCGCGGCGCTCCCGTCGCTGCGCGAGCGCGGCGGGCGGATCGTCGTCGTCGGGTCGATGGTCGGGTCGGTGGCGCTGCCGTACCACGGGGCGTACAGCGCCGCGAAGGCCGGGCTGGACGGCTACGTCGACGCCTTGCGGCGCGAGGTCGCGCCCCGCGGGATCGACGTCGCGCTGGTCGAACCCGGGCCGGTCCCGACCGGGTTCAACGAGCGGGCCGCGGCGGCGGTCGTGAGTGCGGGCGGCGAGGAGGCGAGCGGCGCGAGAGAGGGCGACGAGGACGCGAGCGGCGCGGGCCCCTACGCCGACACCTACCGCGCGTTCGAGGGGTACTCCCCGGCCGCCACAGACGTCGAGACGGTCGTCGAACGCGTGGTGACCGCGACGACCGCGGACCGACCGCGGACGCGCTACCGGGTGAGTCGCCGGGCGCGGTGGCTGCCCCGCCTCGCGCGCGTCCTCCCCGACCGGCTGTACGACCGGCTCGTGCGCGCCGGGCTTCCCGGCGGGCTCCTGTGGCGGCTGCTCCACCGGTGAGGGACTCGTTCCGCCGCGGGCGGCTCGTCCGGCGTCAGTCGTCGGCCGCGCCGGAGGAGGACTCCTCGACGCCGGACGCCCCCTCCGACTCCTCCGCGTCGGCGGCGTCAGAGCCGTCCGCCGCCGCGTAGAACTCCTCCGGGGAGGCGTCGATCCGCTCGAACTCGCCGAAGTCGCGCTCGTGGTGCCGGATCATCTGCTCGACGATCCACGCGCTGTACCGCTCCGAGTACCCCCAGTCGGCGTCCGCGTCGTCCACCTCGAAGCGGTCGTCGGTGGCGAGCGCGGCGTACAGGTGATAGAAGCCGAGGACGACGTCGCCGAACTCCTTCGCCTCGCCGCCGATCTCGCGGCGCTTCTCCGCCAGTTCCTCGCGGCCCGTGTCGGTGAGCGCGAAGTACTTACGGTCGGGCTCGTCGTCGCGCTCGACGCGCTCGGCGACGCCCTCCTCCTCGAACTTGTAGAGGATCGGGTAGACGGAGCCGTAGGAGGGCTCCCAGTGGCCGCCGCTGATCTCCGTGATCTCGCCGAGCAGCTCGTACCCGTACCGGGGACGCTCGTCGAGCAGCTCCAGCACGAGATACGAGATCAGTCCTTTCGGCGGGCCGCTTTTCCGCATCGTCCACATCTTTCGTGGTCGCGTCGAAAGGGTTTCGGTCACGGCGACTCCGGCCGAACGGCCACGATGAGGGCCGAAAACGGCGATGGTAGAGAGCGACCGCGGCCGAGAGCGACGACGGACCGGGTCAGCTCAGGTCGGCGCGCCGGAAGCCGAGGTACCCGACAGCGAGCGGAACCGCGGCCCACGCGACCATGACCGCGAGGAACACGACGGGGCTGAGGAACGCCGGCGCGGGGCCGCCGGTCGCCGCCGCCACGCCGGCGTCGCCGAGCAGCGTCCGCTGGACGAGCGCGTTGTATGCCCCGGTCGGGCTGAGCCCCCGGACGAGCAGGAACCAGGCGGGCACGTCGGCTCCGGGGAGTCGCCCGGTGACCAGCAGGTGGACGCCGTTCGGGGCGAGGTCCCAGAGGAGCGTCAAGCCGAGGTACGCCGTGATCGCGAGCGTCATCGCCCGGGCCCGCGTCGCCGTGACGGCCGATATCCCGACGGCGATACCGAGGAACGAGACCGCGAGCAGCACCGTCAGCGCCGTCGTCGCGAGGAACGCGGCGACCGGGAGGCCGCCGTAGAGGACCGCCGTGACCGCGCCCGAGATCGCGAACCCCGCGGCGATCCCGGCGGCAACCGCGCCGCCCCGGCCGAAGAACTTCCCGGCGATCACCTCGCCGCGCGACGGCGGGAGCCCGAGCAACACCTTCAGGCTCCCCGACTCGCGCTCGCCGGCGACAGAGAGGTAGGCGGCGATCAGCGCCATGATCGGGACGAGTAGCCCGGCGAACTGCGACGCGCCGCCGATCGCCGCCTCGGGGCCGGCGCCCACGTCCGCCTCGGGGACGAACAGCGGGAGCGCCGCCGACAGGGAGGACATCGCGGCGACGACCGCGACGATCCCCCAGACCACTCGCGACCGGAGGGCGTCCCCGAACTCCTTGCGAGCGATCGTCAGCCGGACGCGCCGGGTCATCGCTCCGCCTCCGCGGGGTCGACGTCGGAACCGCTTCGATCCGGCGTCGACCCGCCGGTATAGGCGCTGAAAAGGTCCTCCAGCGACGATTCCGCGATCGCCACGTCGAGGACCGCGGCCCCGTCCTCGCGCACCCGATCGATGACGCCGACCTTCGCGGCGGCCTCGCCGACGCGCACCCGGATCGTCCGGTCGTCGACCGCGACGTCGTCGACGCCGGCGAGTTCGCCGAGCGTCAGCCGGTCCGGGACGGCGTCGACCGTGAGCGTCACCGTCGAGCCGGTGTCCAGCGCGTCGCGGAGCCCCGCGATGGTGTCGACGGCGACGAGCCGCCCGCGGTCGAGGATCGCGACGCGGTCGCAGACGGCCTCGACCTGACTGAGGATGTGGCTGGAGAAGAACACCGTCTTCCCCCGGTCGGCGTGGTCGCGGGCGATCTCGCGGACGAGGCGGACGCCGTTCGGGTCGAGCCCCGACGACGGCTCGTCGAGGATCAGCACGTCGGGGTCGCCGACGAGCGCGATCGCGAGCGCCAGCCGCTGGGTCATCCCCTTCGAGTAGCCGCCGACCGCGCGCGTCTCGGCCTGCGCGTCGTGCCCGAGGACGGTCGCGCTCCCGGCTGACGGGCGGACGTAGTCCATGATCACGTCGATCGTCGTCGACTTCCCGGCGCCGTTCGGCCCGAGGAACCCGAATATCTCGCCGGCGTACACGGTCAGATCGAGGTCGTCGACCGCGAGGACGTCGTCGCCGTAGCGTTTCGTCAGGCCGATCGTTTGAACCGCGACCGACTCGTCGTCGGGTGACGCGGTCGCGTCGTCGGAGGGTGCCGTCTCAGCGGGCATACCGCCCGCAACACGAGGCGTGTACAAAACGCTATGTGAGCGGCGCGCGGGACCCGCGACCGTGGTTCCGTTTCCGGTGCGCGGGACCCGCGACCGTGGTTCCGTTTCCGGTGCGCGGGACGACCCGCAAACCCCTAAGTCGCGCGGCCCGAACCCGGCGTATGGTCGAGGCTCCACAGACCGCCGAAGGGTGGTTCTCGCTGCACGACTTCCGCTCGATCGACTGGGACGCCTGGCGCGAGGCGCCCGAGTCCGAGCGGCAGCGAGCGATCGAGGAGGGCGAGGCCTTCCTGAAACACCGCGAACTGGTCGCCGACGCCGACGACGGCGAGTCGGCGCTGTTCTCCGTGCTCGGGCACAAGGCCGACCTCCTCTTCTTACACTTCCGGCCGTCGCTCGACGACCTGTCTTCGATCGAGCGCCGCTTCGAGGACACCGCGCTCGCGAAGTTCACCGAACGGGAGACCTCCTACGTCACCGTCACCGAGGTGTCCGGGTACGTCTCGGACGACTACTTCGAGGAGGGCGCCGACGCCGTCGACGAGGGGCTCCGCCGCTACATCGAGGGGAAGCTGAAGCCCGACATCCCGGACGAGGAGTACGTCAGCTTCTACCCGATGAGCAAGCGCCGCGGCGAGGAGCACAACTGGTACGACCTGGAGTTCGAGGAGCGCGCCGAGCTGATGGCGGGCCACGGCGAGGTCGGCAAGGAGTACGCGGGCAAGATCAAGCAGGTGATCGCCTCCTCCGTCGGCTTCGACGACCACGAGTGGGGCGTCACGCTGTTCGGCGCCGACCCGACCGACATCAAGGACATCGTCTACGAGATGCGGTTCGACCCCGCCTCCTCGCGGTACGGCGAGTTCGGCGACTTCTACGTCGGCCGCCGGTTCCCGCCGAGCGACCTCGACGCCTTCCTCGCCGGCGAGTCGGTCCCGACCGGGCGCGTTCCGGAGGACGACAGCGCCGGCCACCCCCACGGCGAAGGCGGGCACGGCGACGAGGGGAGCCATCACGGCGAGGGGGGCCATCACGGCAAGGGGGGCCATCACGGCGAAGGCGGGCACGGCGACGACGGCCACGGTCGCGGTGAGGGCCACGACCGCTCGGGCGCGGGCGGCGGCTCCGCCCACGGCGACCACCCCCACGGCGAGGACGGGGGCGGCGGCGAGGGCGACCACCCCCACGGCGAGGGCGACGGCCACGGCGGCGAGGGCGGCCACGGCGGCGGGGGGGACGGGAGTTCCGACGAGGACATCCGCGGCGAGCTCGCCGACCTCGACATCTACGCCGGGAAGCCCCACGGCGAGGACGTGTACGCCACCGTGCTGTACAGCGAGGCCGACGTCGACGAGTTGTTCGACGAGGTCGAGGGGCTGCGCGGCAACTTCGACCACTACGGCACCCACGTCAAGACCGCGGTGTACGAGGGCCGCCACACCGACCGCGCCGCGGTCGTCTCCATCTGGGACACCGCGTCGGCGGCGGAGACCGCGGCCGGCTTCCTCTCCGAGCTGCCCGACATCGTCGCGCGCGCCGGCGAGGAGTCCGGCTTCGGCACGATGGGGATGTTCTACACGGTCAAGCCCGACTACCAGTCGGAGTTCGTCGAGACGTTCGACGACGTCGGCGAGCTGCTGGGGGAGATGGACGGCCACGTCGAGACCGACCTGATGGTGAACGTCGAAGACGAGAACGACATGTTCATCGCCAGCCAGTGGAACGCGAAGGAGGACGCGATGGCCTTCTTCCGCTCCGACGAGTTCTCCGAGACAGTCCAGTGGGGCCGCGACGTGCTCGCCGACCGACCGCGACACGTGTTCTTGGCGTAGCGCGACTGGACGCGCGCAGTCTTTTATAAATACGGCGGGTCTGCGGCGAACGCCGCCAAAGCCCCATCCGCTCACTTATAAATAGTCGATTATGGATCGGCGGCAAACGCCTCCAAAGCCTCAGCCGCTCGTTTATAAATAGTCGACTATGGATCAACGGTGGACACCGCCAAATCACCAACTGCTCGCTTATAAATCGCTGCCGCCGCAGCGGACACAGCCAAAGCCCCAGCCGGCGAGGCGGGCGCACGCTCGTTGCGCGCTTCAGTCGCTCGCGTTGCTCGCTCCTTCCAGTGCTTACGTCGTCATCAGAACGCTCTGCGTTCTGATTGGCTCACGAGAGCTCTGCTCTCGTGAACGCCTGCGCCCGCCTCGCCGACTGCCCCTTTGAGTCCCGCCCCGCACAGCACCGCAGCCTCACACCTCCCCAGCCTCGTCGGCCTCCCTCCGGTCGGCCGACTCCCTCGCGCGTGCGACTCGCGCCCGCTGGGCGCTCGTCGGCACGCGCCACCGCCACGCCCGGTCATTTATAAATAGAATCGTCATCGAATTCACGCCGCTTCGCACCGTCTCCCCTCACCCGACCGCCGGGTTTTAGGTATCGCTGCGGCGAACGGTCGGCCATGTTCGACACCATCGTGGTCGCGACCGACGGCTCCGACAGCGTCCGGCGGGCCGTCTCGGTCGCGGTCGACGTGGCGGCGCGGTTCGACGCCGAGGTCCACGCGGTGTACGTCGTCGACGCCGGCGAGGTGGAGTCGTCGCCGGACAGGGTCCGCGACGACCTCCGCGACGCGCTCGACGACCAGGGACGGGACGCGCTCGACCGCGTCTCCGACGCGGCGCACGACCGCGACGGCGACCTCGACGTCACCATCGAGGTGCGCGAGGGGCGCCCGGCCTCGGAGATCGACACGTACGCCCGGTCGGTCGACGCCGACCTCGTCGCGATGGGCACGCGGGGCCGCCACGGCGAGAACCGCTTCCTCATCGGCTCCGTCGCCGAGCGCGTCGTCCGGACCTGCCCGGTGCCGGTGCTGACGGTGCGACAGCTGACCGACGAGGACCCGCGGCGGACGACGATCTGAGCGGTCGCGGAGGTCGGCGGCCGCCGAACGCGACGCTGACGCCCCGCGACCGCCCCGAGAGCGGCGGAGTTTTCCGGCTGCCGCCCGCCTCAACGGTATGGACGACGACCTCATCGAGACGGGCGAGGCCCCCCGCTCGCGGTACACGAAACTTCCGGGGAAGGGGTTCTTCTACCCCGACTCGCTGGACGACGAACGCGCGGAGCGCCGGGCGCGGGAGGCGATCGAGGGCAGCGAGGCGGTCGTGATCGCCGACGGCGACGCCGACGGCCTCGCCTGCGCGGCGATGATCCGCGAGGCGTACGACGCCGCGCTCGACGTCGAGCCCTTCGAAGACGCCATCGCGGCGCGGTTGGCGGACGACGACGAGGAGTCCGACGGCAACGACGATGACGGCGAGGAGTCCGACGACGACCCCCTCGCCGACGTCCACGCCGAGTCCCCGGTCGGGCTGCTCTCGGCGGGCCCGTACTCGATCGACACCGCGCTCGAACGCGTCGAGGCGTACGCCGACGACGGCGTCGACCTGTTCATTTGCGACCTCTGTCCCGACGACTACGAGCCGATCGCGGAGCCGCTGGAATCGCTCGCGGAGTCGACCGACGCGATCCGCTGGTTCGACCACCACCAGTGGGACGACGAGACCGCCGCGGCGGTGCGCGAGGCCGGCGTCGACCTCGTCGTCGGCGACTCCGACGAGGAGTGCACCGCCGACGTGACGCTCCGGTCGCTCGACGTCGCGTTCGACGACCGCTGGGCCGAACTCGCCGAAGTCACGCGCGACCACGACCTCTGGATCAAGGAGGACCCGCGCTCCGACGACCTCGCCGACTACTCCTACTGGGCCGGCGCCGAGGAGTACGCGGCCGTGATCGGCGCGTACGGCGTCGACCTCCCCGAGACGGTGCGGTCGTTCGTCGAGGACCGCCGCGTCGAGAAGGAAGCCAGAATCGACCTCGCGGTCGACCGCGCGGTCACCCACGAGGTCGGCGACTGGCGCGTCGCGGTCACCTACGGCCGCTGCTCGCAGAACGAGGTCGCGGAGCGGCTGCGCGAGGCGGGCGCCGACGCCGCCGTGATCGTCAAGCCCGCGGGGTCCGCCTCCATCCGCGGCTCGGACGACTTCCGGCACGCCCACGAGGTCGCCGGGAAGGTGAACGGCGGCGGCCACCCGCAGGCGGCGGGCTGCAAGCCCGACATCTACGACGACATGCTCGATTACGCCCACCACTGGAGCACCGAGGGACAGGCGTGTAAGCGCGTCATCCTCGCGGCGTTCGAGGCGGTCGCCGAGGAGGTCGCGGCCGAGGAGGTTGCGACCGAGGAGAGCGACGGCGACAACGCGGGCGAAGCCGACGAGTAGGCGCCGGGAGGAAACAGCGGGAATCGAGCGCGTCGCCTACGAGGAGGACGGCGACATCTCGATGTTGAGGCTCTTCTGGACCAGCTGCGTGAACGCCATCGAGCAGAGGAAGTACCAGAGGATCCACATCTGGATCGGGCCGACGATCCCGGTGTCCCAAGTGACGGTCCCCGCCAGCGGCACGACGAGCTCCTGCGCGGCGACGGCCGGATACGCGGCGTCCGAGCCGCGGTAGCCGATCACCCAGAACATCCAGAGGAACGCGGGGATGGTGAGGAACATGATCCACACCATCGGGCGGAACTGCTCTTTGAACATGCCGAGCTGGTCGCCCATCGCCTCCATCTGCTCTTCTTGGATCTCGTCGAGGGCCTCGTCGTCGTCGCGCTTCTCGGCCTCCTTCCGACGCTCTTGGATGTCTTTCATCCGGTCCTGGTACGCGCCCATCTTCTCCATGTCCATGAGCCCGGCGCGCAGCAGCGTCGAGTACAGCCCCGTCCCGAGCGCGATGACCATGATCACGACGTAGAAGGGGACCACGTTCAGGAGCGGGCCGAGGACGACGTCGATGGCGCCGGCGATGGCGTTCCGGACCGGGCCGACCGCGTAGCCGACGAACGCGCCGACCGTCGCCACCCCGGCGAGCTTGTCCCACTTCGACCAGGTGGTCGTCTCCGGCGTCTCCACGTCGCCGCCGCCCGAGTCGTCGTCGTCCTCCATGCCGGCCTCGATCCCCTCGCGGTCGGCCAGCGCGAACCCCTCCTCGCCGTCGACGAGGATCTCCTTCTCGATGAGCCGGCCCCACTGCCCGCTCGAGATTTCGTCGCGAACGTCGACCCAACGGACCTCGCCGCCGCTGGCGTTGTCGAGGACGACTTGAATGGCGTCCCGCATCTCGCCGTCATCGCGGACCAGCGAGCGGACTCGCCGTTCGACTTTGCTCATTAGCGGCCGATTAGCGGTCGACGGTTAAGAACCTTGTAGGATCGCCGCTCGGATCGGCGTCCCTCGACGACGCGAGTCGACCTCCGACGACGACGCGGATCAGTTTTCGGCGACGCGAGTTAGCTCTCGACGACGTCGCGGATCCGGGCGAAGACCTCGTCCGGAGGGGCCTCGCCGTCGACCTCGACGAGCACGCCCTCGTCGCGGAAGTGGTCGACCACGGGCTCGGTGTTCTCGTAGAAGACCTCCAGGCGCTCGCGCGCGGTCTCCTCGGTGTCGTCCTCGCGCTGGATCAGCTCGCCGCCGCACTCGTCGCAGACGCCCGGCTCCTCCGGGGGCTGGAAGTCGACGTGGTAGTTCGCGCCGCAGTCGTCGCAGACGCGGCGGCCGGTGAGTCGGTCGACGAGGACCTCCTCGTCGACGTCGAGGAGGATGACGGCGTCGAGGTCGGTTATCTCCGAGAGGTACTCCGCCTGCTCGATGTTGCGCGGGTAGCCGTCGAGGACGAACCCGTCGGCGTCGTCGAGCGCGGCCTTCACGATCTCGTTGACGACCGGGTCGGGAACGAGCTCGCCCGCGTCCATGAACGACTTCGGCGTCCCGTACTCCGTCTCCATCTCCTTGTTCGCGCGGAGCGCGTCGCCGGTCGTGACGTGCTCGACGCCGTACTCGTCGGCCAGCTTCGCGCTCTGCGTCCCCTTCCCGGCGCCGGGCGCCCCCAACAGCAGAATTCGATGGCTCATACCGGAGCGGTCGCGGGCCGCCCCTAAAGGCTTGAAGATTCCGGCGAGCGAGGTCCCTCAGTCCTCGCCGTCCTCGTCTCCGTCGTCCGCGCGGAGCCGCAGCCCCATCTCCAGCTCGAAGCTCTCGGCGTCGGAGGTCTCGAAGCCGATCTTCTTGTACAGCGAGACCGCGGCGCGGTTCCACCGCTCGACGGTGAGCCACACCTTCTCGACGCCGTTCGCCTGTCCGTGCCCGAGCAGCCCGCGGATGAGGTGCGTGCCGATCCCGGCGCGCTGGTACTCCTGGTGGACGAAGATCGCCAGCTCGTAGGCGTCGCCGTCGGGGACGAGCGTCGCGTGGCCGGCGGCCTCGTCGCCGCACCAGGCGATCACGTTGTAGCAGTCGTCGCCGAGGATGGCGTCGAGCCACTCGCGGATGCGCTCCTCGCCGCCCGGGGGGATCCCCTGCGCGCGGTCGGCCGGGTCGAAGGCGTCGTACATCTCGACGAGCGCCTCGCGGACCGCCTCCTCGCCCTCGTACGGCCGGACCTCGATCTCGCGGTCCTCGCGGTCGGTGAACGCGGTCGGCGGCGGCGGGAACTCGTCCGCCACCGCGTCCGGGTAGCCTCGGTCGCTCATCTGACCAGCGTGACCGACGTCTTCGCGTTCAGCAGGACGAACTCCGCGATCGAGCCGATGGTGATCTTCCCCATCGGACTGGTGTGGCCGCCGCCCAAGACGATCTCCTCGAACCCCTCGGTCTCGGCGATCTCGACCAGTCGGCTTCCGGGGTCGCCCTCGACGCGTCGCACCTCGGCGTCGATCTCGGCCTCGTCTGTCGCCTCCCGGGCGCGTTCCATCACCTCGTCTGGGGCGACCGACGAGTCCTCGTTGTCCACCACGGCGATCGTCAGGTCGTCGTTCGCGATCGCCGCGCGCTCCACCGTCCGGTCGAGCGCGCGGAACGAGTCGTCGCTGCCGCCGATCCCGCAGAGCACCTTCATGCCCCATCCCTCCACGCGCCGGTACAAAAGTGGATCTCCGGCGGGCGACCACCGACAAGGCTTTTGCCCGCCCGTGGAGTTTCAGAGGTATGAGCGATCACACCGGTTCGGCGGCCGACTCGGCCGGCGAGACCGGCGACTCCGCCGCGGACCGGTCCCCGCCCGAGGACCGGTCCCCCTCTGGAGGCGGCGACGGGGAGCCCGACTCCCGAGCGGGCGACGAATCGAACGACGGATCGGACGACGAGACGCCGGAAGCGGAGCCGGACGCGGCCGACGACGAAGGCGGAACGGACGGCGAACAGGATCCGACCGCGACCGGTGAGGAACCCGACACCGAGGACGCGACCGGCGACGAGTCCGACGACGTGCCGCGGGACGTCCAGAAGTACGAGCGGTTCACAAAGATGGACGGCGCGCGCTACGAGCGCGTCAACGAGTTCCTCCGCGACCGGACGTACATCACGGCCCGCGAGTGGGCGATCGCGCGGCTCTGCGCCGACTTCCGCACTGAGACGGGCGTCGAGATGACGAAGATCGGCGAGAACCTCCCGGAGCTGGTCCCCTTCATGACCGACACGTACACGCCGCAGGCGGTCAACCAGGCGCGCTACTCCTTCGAGGAGAAGGTGACGAAGGCCGGCGCGACGTTCCTCTACGGCGCGATGTCCGGCTTCTTCACCGCCGAGGACTTAGACGAGATGATGTACGAGGTGACGGAGGTCGCGAAGTTCCTCCTCGAAGTGGAGGGGGTCGACCTCGCCGTCGCCGACGAGCTGGAGGCCGAAGACAAGATCAGCGAGGTGATGCGCGAGGTGCGCGCCTCCTCGGCCGACCTCCGGGGAGAGGAGGTGCGCTGCCCCGAGTGCGGGCACGTCCACGAGCCGACCGAGGAGTGACCATGGACCGCTTCCCAGAGGCGATCGACGCGACCCCGGACCCCACGCTCGTCGTCGACGGCGACGGCGTCGTCCGCGCGGGCACACCGAGCGTCGAGGCGGTGTTCGGCCTCGATCCGACGGACCTCGCCGGGCGATCGATCGACGACGTGTTCCAGGACCCGACCGAGTTGGACTGGGGCGGCGGCGGGTCGACGCCGCCATTCGGAACCGATACCGACGGCGACGACACCGGAGGCGGAGCCTCCCGGAGCGACGAGCGGAGCGAGGCGGAAGCGGCGGGCTCCCGTCACGGCGTGACGGCGCTGATCGAGACGACGCGCGCCGGCGAGGCGCGGTCGCTCGCCGACGGGTTCGAGCTGGCCGTGCGCCGCGGCGACGGCGTCCTCGTCCCGGCTCGGGTCAGCGTCGGCCCGTTCGAGATAGACGGCGACCCGTACGCGGTCGTCACCGCGATCGACGTCTCGAACGAGCGGACGCGGCGGCTGGCGCTCCAGCGCCGCACGGAGACGCTCGAATCCCTCCACGAGGCGACCAGGGAGCTGCTGAAGACGACCGACAGGGAGGCGGCCGCCGAGGCGGCCGTGTCGTACGTCGACGACGTGCTCGGCCACCCGATCGCCGCGATCTGGCTGTACGACGAGGAGTCGGACGCCCTCGAACCGATCGTCTGGACCGACACCGCGGACGCCGTCGTCGGCGATCATCCGACGTTCGCGGCCGACGAGCCGAGCATCACCTGGGAGGCCTTCGAGAGCGGCGAGCCGACCTACGTGGCGGACGTCGGCGACGACCCCGACCGCTACGACGACGACGCGACGATCCGCAGCGAGCTCGTGGTCCCGCTCGGCCGGTACGGCGTGTTGAACGTCGGCGCGACCGTTCCCGACGCGTTCGACGACTCGGACCTCGCGGTCGCGCGCATCTGGGCGGCGACGGTGACGATGGTGCTGGTCCGCATCGAGCGGGAGCGACAGCTCCGCCGGCGCGAAGCGGAGGTCGCCCGCGAGCGCGACCGGTTGGAGGAGTTCGCCAGCCTCGTCTCCCACGACCTGCGGAGCCCGCTCAACGTCGCCGCCGGGAACCTCGAGATCGTCACGGACCGGCTCGCCGACGAGTCGATCGACGTCGAGGAGCTGGGCGCGGTCGAGCGCTCGCTGGACCGGATGGACGCGCTGATCGAGGACCTGCTCGCGCTGGCCCGACAGGGCGCCGGCATCGACGAGACCGAGCCCGTCCCGCTGGCCGACCTCGTCGCGGAGTGCTGGGAGACCGCCGACACCGAGTCGGCGACGCTGACGGTCGAGACGGGCGCCGTCGTCGCCGCCGACCGTAGCCGCCTCCGGCAGGCGCTGGAGAACCTCTTCGTCAACGCGGTCACCCACGCGGGCCCCGACGTCGCCGTCACGGTCGGCGCGCTCCCCGACGGCGACGGCTTCTACGTCGCCGACGACGGCCCCGGGATCGACCCCGGTGACCGCGAGGAGGCGTTCGAGGCGGGCGTGACGTCGGACCCGGACGGGACCGGCTTCGGGCTGAAGATCGTCGCCGAGGTCGCGGAGGCGCACGGGTGGACGGTCGAGCTCGCTGAGAGCGAAACGGGCGGCGCCCGGTTCGAGTTCCGCGGCGTCGACGTCGAGCCCGGCGACCGACCCGAGTGAGACCGCCTCAGTCGTCGGCCGGCGCCGCGCTCGCCGGGTCGAGCCCGTCGCCGTGGCCCGGGACGGTGCCGTCGTCGTTCCAGCCGCGGATCGCGTAGTACTCCGAGAGGGCGTCGTCGAACCCCTCGATGGCGTCGGCGTACGGGAGGGTGTCGTCCGCGCGGTCGAAGCCGCGGGCGTTGTTGAACGCGCGCTCCAGCTCGACGATCCGGGCGCCCAGCGTCTGGAGGGCGTCGTAGTCGGCGTCGAGCAGCGCCGCGAGCCGGTCGTCGGTGACGGTGCCCCGCGAGAACTTACAGACGACGGCCGAGTCGAGGACCGCGTTGCGGTTCTCCTTCGCGACGAGCTTCGGCGGCTTCCCGTCGAGCCCCTGGGGGTCGAGCGCGTCGTCGGGGTCGACGAGCGGGTACTCGTAGGGGTAGAACTCCCCGTACATGTGGTCGGCGCCGCGGTTCGCGGTCGCGAACGCGAGCCCCTGGCCGTTGAGCGCGCGGCCGTCGTGGCCGGAGAAGGCCAACCCCTTCACCGTCCAGTCCTCGGCGCCGAACTCCCCGCTGGCGCGGTGGACCCCCTCCGCGAGCTTGTCGCCGACGCCCTCGCGGTAGGCGATCCGCTCGACGAGCGAGCGGACGAGGTCCGCGTTGCCGAACTCGTCTTCGCTCTCCAAGAACATCGAGACGACGTCGCCACAGGAGATGGTGTCCATCCCCAGCTCGTCGCACAGCTCGTTGGCGGCCATTACGTCGACGACGTCGTCGACGCCGGCGTTCGAGCCGAACGCCATCACCGTCTCGAACTCCGGCCCCTCCGTCTCGACGCCGGTCTCCTCGTCGCGCGTCGGGAGCTTACACGCGAACGCGCACTGCGAGCAGGTCCCCTTCTTGTACTTCTTTTCTTCCACGCGGTCGCCGGAGATGCCCTCGACGCCCTCGAAGGAGGTCTCCGCGAAGTAGTACGACGGAAGCGCGTCCACCTCGTTCGCCAGCTCCGTCACGCTCGTCGTCCCCTGCCGCTTCATGATCGAGTCGGAGGTGGCCGCCTCGCGGTGGACCTCGCCCGCCTCGTCGGGCCAGTCGAGGTCGAGGTCGACTTCGGCGTCGCCGTCGAACGTGAGCGCCTTCACGCCCTTCGACCCGAGGACCGCCCCCAGCCCGCCGCGGCCGAACGCCCGCGTGTCCGAGGTCATGATCGACGCGAACCGGACCGCGTTCTCCCCCGCGGGCCCGATACAGGCGACGTGTTCGGGCTCCAGGTCGTGCGTCTCGGCGAACCGATCCGACACGGCCGACACCTCGGCCTCCGCCAGATCGGAAACTTCCTCGAACGTCACGTCCGGCTCGCCGTCCGGCCCGATTTCGCGGACGTGGACCGCGAGCAGGTCGTCGCTCGCGCCGACGAGTTCGACCGCGGCGTATCCCGCGCCGGTGAAGTTCCGCGAGAGGAACCCGCCCGCGTTCGACGACAGCAGCCCGTTCGTGAGCGGCGAGAGGCCCGTGGCGGCCATCCGGCCGGTGTAGGAGGTCGTCGAGTACTGCATCGGCCCCGTCGAGAGGTACAGGCGGTTCTCCGGCCCGAGCGGGTCGGCGTCGAACGGGATCCGGTCGTACGCGAGCGACGTGTTGAGCCCGCGGCCGCCGACGAACGACGCGAGCCGGTCGTCGATCGGTGCCGTCGACGCGGTCCGCTCGGTCAGGTCGATCGTGAGGAGCGGCCCCTGTGCGTGTCTCATGAACCAATAGAGCGAACGAGCGGCGATAAAACTCGGGGTAGGATCGCAGTTTAAATGCCAGTTAGATGCGGCGCGATCGCTTATAAAAAAATGATGCGGTGGCGCGTGCCGACGAGCGCCCGCAGGGTGCGAGTCGCACGCGCGAGGGACGCGGTGAGCGACGGGCGACCGAAGGGAGCCCGGAGCGAACCGCGAGGTTGGGGAGGGGTGAGGTTGCGGTGCTGTGCGGGGCGGGACTCAAAGGGGCAGCCGCGAGGGCGAAGGCGCGCGATGTAAGCACCGCAGGGAGCGAGCAGCGCGAGCGACCGAGGCGCGCAGCGAGCGCACCGAGCCCTCGCGGCTGGGGCTTTGGAGGCGGTCGCCGCCGATCTGCTGGCAGCCATTTATAAGCGAGCGGCTGGGGCTTTGGAGGCGGTCGCCGCCGATCTGCTGGCAGCCATTTATAAGCGAGCGGCTGGGGCTTTGGCGGCCTTCACCGCAGAGTCGACGATCGCTTATAAACATCCAACACCGTGTCCCGAGTCGGCTTATAAACAGCCGCTCTGCGTCACGTGCTTCTCTTATTCATCGAGGACGTGGTGCGTCACGGCGTCCGCTCCTGACTCCGCCGTCTCCAGCGTCGCGACCCGGAACGCGTCGTCCGCGCCCTCGACCGGGATCGGAAGCCCGCCCGGGTTCACCCGAATAGTCCCGTCGCGCTCCTCGACGCCGTGCGCGTGGGTGTGGCCGTGGAACACGTAGTCGTAGTCGCCGCAGTCGACGAGCGCGTCGACGACGAGGTCGCTCGTGCCGTGCGTGACCGCGACGTCGACCGCGTTGTCGCCCGCCCTCTCGAACGAGAGCGCCGCGGCCTCGCCGTGGTACGCGCCAAATTCTTCGACCGTCGACTCGACCGCCCACTCGCCGTCGTTGTTCCCGCGGACCGCGTGAAAGTCGAAGTCCGCGTCGAACGGCGTCACGGAGAAGGGCGCGACGAAGTCGCCGCAGTGGACGACCGCGTCGACCCCCTCGCGCTCGAACAGCGAGACGGCCGCCTCGACGGCGGCGAGGTCGTCGTGCGTGTCGGAGACGATGCCGATCAGCATGTGCGCCGGGAGGCGGGCGCGGCACTTCAACCTCCGGCTACCACCTCGCGGCTCTCGTGACTACTCCCCGGTCAGCGCCTCGCTCGCGGGCGCGAAGTCGATCGTCTGTCCGCGCCCCCTCTCGCTCGCCCGCTTATAAAGCATGTGTGCGGCCGCGACCGTCTCGACGCCGGTCCCGCCAGAGTCGAAGACGGTCACCTCGTCATCGCTCGTCCGGCCGGGGTGGTCGCTTGCGACGACCTCGCCCAGATCTGCCGCGATCCCCTCGCCCTCCTCGATCAGGCCCGTTTCGACCGCGGCGAGGTACGAGCCGGCGTCCTGCGTCGCGCGCGCCCGGAGGTCGGGGACGTACGTCGCCCGCGCGACGAGCTCGGGCGGCAGCTCGTTCTTCTCCGGGTGGTACTGTCCCATCGCGGTGACGTGCGTCCCCGGCTCCACGTCGGCGTCGTCGATCACGGGGTCGCTCGCGGTCGTCGCGGTGATCACGACGTCGGCGCCCGCCAGCGCGTCGCTCGCGCTCGCGACCGCGGCCACGTCGGCGTCGAGGCGCTCGTCGAAGTCGGCGGCGAACGACTCCCGACTCTCCGGGGTCGGCGAGAAGACGCGCACCGCCTCGAACTCGCGGACCGTCGCGGTCGTCGCGACCTGCCCGCGCGCCTGCGCGCCGCTGCCGATCACGGCGAGCTCGGTCGCGTCGTCGCGGGCGAGCGCGTCGACCGCGACCGCCCCCGCGGCACCCGTTTTAAACGGATTCATCGACGCGCCGTCGAGCAGCGCGAGCGGTTCGCCCGACTCGGCGTCGAACAGCGGCGTCATGAACCACGCGTCCTCCGCGCCGAAGCCGGCGGAGTAGCTGTACCCGCCCATCGCGCCCGTCTCCGGGAGGACGGCGGCGTAGGTCGTGAACATCCCCGGCGGCTCGCGGTTGAACAGCTTCGTCCGCGGCTCCGCCGGCGCTCCCTCGCCGACCTGTCGGTAGGCGTCGCGCACGGCGGCGACGTAGTCGGCCGGCTCGGCGAGGTCGTCGACCTCGGAACTCGTGAGGAACAGGGCGTCCGTCATACCCGCCCACTCGGGGCGCGGGGACTAAACGATACAGGACGCGGCGAACGGTCGCGGCGGCGACCGGAACGGCAAGGGAGGAGCGACAGGACCGTCAGTCGGCGGTGCCCGCGGAGGAACCGCCCGCCGTCGAGCCGCCCGCGGCCGAGCCGCCGACCGCGGAGCGCTCGCCGGCGTCGCCGTCGAAGGAGCGCTCCGCGGGCGCGTCGAGCGCGACTGGATTTCGGACGAACATCGCGTGAGCCATCACCGTCCCCGCGGCGACGGCGCCGAACGGGAGCGCCGACGTTACCGACAGTCCGACCAGCGTGAGCGAGGCGGTCACACCGATCAGCGCTACCGGGATGAGCCCGAGGACGTAGTCGTAGTATCCAGTCATGCTCCCGTCGAATACTAACGGAGAAATCCATATTAAATTTTTCCCGCGGTTCGGAGGCGGTTCGTTCGTGAACACGCAGATGTGACTCATAACTTATGAACCGGACCGAGCTGTCGCCGACGCGGTTCGAGAACGCAAAAAAGGGGGAAGAAACGGCGGCCGAGCGCCGAAATCGGACGAGAACGCTACCGGAGTCGGAAGTAGAGCGCCCGCCAGCCGCCGAGCGCGAGCGACCCCGTCACGAGCATGACGGCGGCGAAGGTGAGTTCGGCGCCGCCGCGGAACACGAACGCGCGGAGCGCGAGCCCGAGGACCGCGGCGGGGATCCACGACCGGACGACGAGCGGGACCGAGGACTTCCCGGTCTCGGCCGCGCCCGCGGAGTACGCGCCGACGAGCGGCGCGATCAGGGCCCACGCGATCAGGAAGGGCGCGTAGACGCCCGGCAGGTACAGCGGGTTCGCGGTCAGGAACTCGATCGTCTGGTGGTTGAGCGTCCCCACGGTCAACAGGAGGATCAACGCGATCACGTCCCCGACGGCGAGCGGCGCGGCGCCGCGGTCGAGGCGGGCGGCGAGAAACGACGGAGCGTCCATACCGCCCATTCCGAGCCGCCCCCACTTTTACGCATGGATTCGTCGGCGCGGGAGAGCGGCGGCCCGGGGCGGCGATCGAGGGCGACCGGGGCGGCCGGCCGGCGCTACGTCGTCACTCGTACAGCGGGTGCGCCTCGCAGAGCTCGACGACGCGCTCGCCGACCTCGTAGATGACGTCGTCGCTGTCGACGTTGTCGACGACGCGGTAGATCAGGTCGCCGACCTCCTCGATGGCGTCGGCGTCGAAGCCGCGCGTCGTCAGCCCGGCGGTGCCCGCGCGGATCCCCGAGGGGTCGAACGGCGAGCGCGTCTCGCCGGGGACCGTGTTCCCGTTGAGGACGATGTTCGCGGCCGCGAGGGCGTCCTCCGCGTCGCCGCCGGAGAGGTCCGGATGCGAGTCGCGCAGGTCGGCCAGCACGAGGTGGTTGTCCGTCCCGCCGGAGACCAGAGAGAGGCCGTGCTCCTGCAGCGTCTCGGCGAGCACCTCGGCGTTGTCGACCACGTTCCGGGCGTACTCCTCGAACTCGGGCTGGAGAGCCTCCTTGAAGCCGACCGCCTTGCCGGCGACGTTGTGCATCAGCGGACCGCCCTGCCCGCCGGGGAACACGGCCGAGTCGACGTCGTCCGCGAACTCCGCGTCGCACATCACGATCCCGCCGCGGCCGGCGCGGATCGTCTTGTGGGTCGAGCCCGTGACGAAGTCGGCGACGCCGACGGGCGAGGGGTGGACGCCGGCGGCGACGAGCCCGGTGATGTGCGCGATGTCGGCGAGGTGGTAGGCGTCGACCGCGTCGGCGGCCGCCTGGATCTCCTCCCAGTCGACGGTGCGGGGGTACGCCGAGTAGCCCGAGACGATGATGTCCGGCTCGAACGACTCGGCCGCGTCGCGGAGCCCCTCGTAGTCGATGTACCCCGTCTCGGGGTCGACCTCGTACTGCTCGACGTCGTACAGCTGCCCCGTGAAGTTCGCGGGGTGGCCGTGCGAGAGGTGGCCGCCGTGGTTGAGGTCGAGGGAGAGGATCTTGTCGCCCGGTTCGAGGACGGAGTAGTACACCGCCTGGTTCGCCTGCGTGCCGGAGTGGGGCTGGACGTTGACGTGGTCGGCGCCCCACAGCTCCTTCGCGCGCTCGATCGCCAGCTCCTCCACCTCGTCGGCGTACTCGCAGCCGGCGTAGTAGCGCGACCCGGGATAGCCTTCGGCGTACTTGTTGGTGAGGACGCTCCCCTGCGCCTCCAGCACCGCCTCGCTGGCGTGGTTCTCGCTCGCGATCATCGCGAGCGTCTGCTCCTGTCTGTCGCGCTCGCCCGCCAGCGCGTCGGCGACCGCCGGGTCGACCTCCCGGACGTGCTCGTGGTCCATGTGCGAACGCGGGCGCGACCGCGCATTAATCCTTCCGTCGCCGGCGGAAATGCCGGCGCTCCGTCCGCGGACGCGGCTCCCCCTGACGGTCGGCCCGAGAGCGAAGTCCCGGGGAAAGACCCCCGGCCGAGAGAAGACTGGCGGCTCGGAAGCGACCTCCCGAGACGGGAAATTTTCCGACGCCGCTCATCGGCCGTTTTCGGTGGTTTGAGGCCCGCTGCGCGCGTTGTTCGACCCATGATTCCCGTTAATATTAAATACGCAACCGGCTTTTGATCGAAGAGATAAATGGTGTCGAATTTACTGGCGGCCGACGTCGAGGCGGCGCTCGAAGCGGCGTTCGCCGGGGGCGACGACGAGCTGCTCGTCGTGGACCCCTCCGCGGAGACGATCGTATCGCTGGTCGAGACCGCGGTCGGGCGGGACGACCTCCCGGAGCTGTCGATGCTCGCCGACGAGCGCACGCTCAAGGGCGTCATGGACGACTTCGTCGTCGCGTCCCGGGCGGCCGACCTCGTGGCGGACGGCGCTCTTGACCTCCGGGTGCTGGACGGCGAGGTCGACAACGCGTTGTTCGTCTCCCCCTCCCGGGTCGTCGCCCTGGTCACCGCGGGGGACGGCGTCGCCGCGCTCTCGACCGACGACGACGAGTTCGTCGACGAGGTGTACGGCTCCCACCGGAGCGCGTTCGACGACGCGGAGCCGTACACGCTCCGCACGCCGGCGATCAGCCGGGTCCGCGAGACGATGGAGTCGGAGATCGGCGAGGCGGCGCGCGCGGACTTCGACGCCGTCCTCGACGCGACCGAGGGCGACGGCCGCGCCGACCTCGACGAGGTGACCGTCTCGCTGCTCGTCGCGGCGAAGAACGACGTGCTGCTCTACGACATCTCGAAGTGGGGCGAGGACGTCGGCATCGCCTCGAAGGCGACGTTCTCCCGGACGAAGACGCGCCTCGAGGACCTCGGCATCATCGACACCGAGAAGGTCCCGATCGACGTCGGTCGCCCCCGCCTCCGCCTGAAGCTCGGCGACGAGCGCCTCCAGGGCGTCGACGCGGCCGATCTGGCCGCCGAGGCCGCCGAGATGATGGCCGCGACGCCCGCCTGAACGCCGTTTCCCGTTCCCGCCGCAGTCTCGTCACGCGTCCGGTCGCGCGCCGCGGCCCCGTTGCGCGCTCCGCCGCGCGCCGCGGACCCCGCGGCTTTTTTTCGCCGCCTCGCGTCGACCGGGTATGGATATCGGACTTGTCGGCGACGGCCCCGCGGTCGAGGCGACCGCGGCCGCGCTCGGCGACGTCGACGTGAACGCGATGCCCGTCGAGGCGGAGTTACTCGACGGGTTCGACCTGGCGGTCGTCGTCGACACCGCGGGGTCGTCGGCGTTCGCGACCGCGAACGAACTGCTCGACCGCTGGGTCGCCGTCGAGGTGGGCGGGCTCGGCGGCGTCCCACTCGCCGACCTCGACGCGGCGGTGACGGTGTTCGACGACGCCTGCTACGACTGCCTGCGCGCCCGCGTCGAGAGCGGGGGCGCCGAGCCGGCCGACGCGCCGACCGGCCGCCGGTCCGCCGTGCGGTACGCCGGCGCGGTGGCCGGGCGACGGGCGATCCGCCTGCTCGCCGGCGACCCGGTGGCGGACACCGTCGTCGAGGTGCCGGGCTCCGAGCGGACGCTGCTGCCCGCGCCCGGGTGCGGCTGCGGCGCCGCCCCCGGCGACGCGCTCCCGCGCGACCACGCCGACCGCGGGCTCGACGACGCGATCGACCGCGCGGAGCGGGCCGTCGACCCCCGGATCGGCGCCCTGAGCGAGGTCGGCGAACAGGAGTCGTTCCCGCTGCCGTACTACGTCGCCCGGGTCGCGGACACGACGCCGTTCTCCGACGCGGACGCGGCCGACTTCGGCGGCGGCGCGGCCGCCGACTGGGACGCCGCGTTCATGAAGGCGCTCGGCGAGGGGTTAGAGCGGTACGCGGCCGGCGTCTACCGCGAGGCCGAGTTCACGCGCGCGCCGGCCGCGAACGTGCCGAACCCGGTCACGCCGGACGCGTTCGTCCGCCCCGACGGCGCCGAGGCGTACGACCGCGACGACGCCCTCCCGTGGGTCCGCGGCGAGCGCCTCGGAACGGGCGACCCCGCGAGCCTCCCGGCGGAGTTCGTCGGCTTCCCGCCGCCGGAGAACCGGTACCGCCCGCCGATCACGACCGGGCTCGGGCTCGGGAGCTCCGGACCCGACGCCGCGCTCTCCGGGCTGTACGAGTCGATCGAGCGCGACGCGACGATGACCGGCTGGTACTCCACGACGGAGCCGCTCGGGCTCGACGTCGACGACCCGGGGGTCGCCGAGCTGGAGAAGCGGGCGCGCGCGGAGTCGCTGTCGGCGACGCTCCTGCTCGTCACGACGGACGTGGACGTGCCGGTCGTCGCGGCCGGCGTCGAGCGCGAGGGCGACTGGCCGCGGTTCGCCGCGGGGTCGGGCGCCGACCTCGACCCGGCCGCGGCGGCGCGGAGCGCGCTCGCCGAGGCGCTCCAGAACTGGACCGAGCTCCGCTCGATGGGCCGGGAGGCGGCCGCCGAGCAGGGCGCCGCGATCGGTCGCCACGCCGACTTCCCCGCGGAGACCGCGGCGTTCTTCGACCCGGACGCGAGCGTCTCGGCCGAGGGGCTCGGGGAGCCGGCGCTGACGGGGACCGAGGAGCTCGACGCCGTCGTCGACCGCGTCGAGGGCGTCGGGCTCGACCCGTACGTCGCGCGGGTGACGACCCGCGACCTCGAAGCGCTGGGCTTCGAGGCCGTCCGCGTGCTGGTGCCGGGCGCGCAGCCGCTGTTCACCGGCGAACCCTTCTTCGGCGACCGCGCGAGCGAGGTGCCGCGGTCGATGGGGTTCGAGCCCGCGCTCGACCGGCCGTACCACCCGTTCCCGTGAGGGCGCGGTTCGGGACGCGCCGCGCCGGTCGGGCCCGACGCCTCCGGCGCCGACTGCCCGCGCCCGCGGATTTAGGTGCCTCCGGGTCGCGGGAGGCCGTATGGAGGTCGTACCAGACGCGGACGTGGAGGCGGTCGAGGCGGTCGACGGCGTGTTCCTCACGCAGGGCGCCGTCGGCGAGGGAATGAGCATCCAGCGGTTCGAGATCGAGCCGGGCGAGACGGTGCCGGAACACGACCACCCGCACGAGCAGATCGGCGTGATCACGGCCGGGCGGCTCACCTTCCTCGTCGACGGCGAGGAGCGCGTGGTCGGCCCGGACGACACCTACGCGATCCCCGGCGGCGAGCCGCACGCCGCCGAGAACCGGACCAACGAACCGGCCGTCGGCTACGACATCTTCTCGCCGCCGCGGGCGAACCCCGACTGGGGGGAGTAGACCGAAGGTCGCCGACCGGACGGTCGGATTTCGGCGGCGAGCCGCCCGCGGATCGCGCGATCCCGCGCGTCAGCGATACGGGCAAGACGTACCGGACCGAAGGTGTGTTAGCCCTCGGGCCCCGATTGGGGGTAATGGGAGTTCAGGAACAGTACCCGTTCGACGTGGAGGCGCTCCGCGCCGACTTCCCGATCCTCGATCGGAAGGTCGGCGGAGATCCGGAGACGGCGGGCGAGGGCGAGGGCGACGACACCCCCCTCGTCTACCTCGACAACGCGGCGACCTCGCACACGCCCGACCCGGTCGTCGACGCCATCTCCGACTACTACCGGAGCTACAACTCGAACGTCCACCGCGGGATCCACCAGCTGAGCCAGGAGGCCTCCGTCGCCTACGAGGAGGCCCACGACGCGGTCGCGGAGTTCATCGGCGCGGACGGCCGCGAGGAGATCGTCTTCACGAAGAACACGACCGAGGCGATGAACCTCGTCGCCTACGCCTGGGGACTCGAGGAGCTCGGCCCGGGAGACAACGTCGTCCTCACCGAGATGGAGCACCACGCCTCCCTCGTCACCTGGCAGCAGATCGGCAAGCGCACGGGCGCCGACGTGCGCTTCGTCGACGTCACCGACGAGGGGCGGCTCGACATGGACCACGCCGCCGAGCTGATCGACGACGACACCGAGATGGTCTCCGTCGTCCACGTGTCGAACACGCTCGGCACCGTGAATCCGATCCGCGAGCTGGCCGACATGGCCCACGATCACGACGCCCTCATCTTCGCCGACGCCGCGCAGTCGGTCCCGACGCGTCCGGTCGACGTCGGCGACCTCGACGTCGACTTCCTCGCCTTCTCCGGCCACAAGATGTGCGGTCCGACCGGGATCGGCGCCCTCTACGGCCGCGAGGAGATCTTAGACGGGATGCAGCCGTACCTCTACGGCGGCGACATGATCCGTCGCGTCTCCTTCGAGGACTCCACCTGGGAGGACCTCCCGTGGAAGTTCGAGGCCGGCACGCCCTCGATCGCGCAGGGGGTCGGCCTCGCGGCCGCGATCGAGTACTTAGAGGAGGTCGGCATGGACCGGATCGAGGCCCACGAGGACCTGCTGGCCGAGTACGCCTACGACGAACTCGAGGCGCTCGGCGGCGTCGAGATCTACGGCCCGCCCGGCGACGACCGCGGCGGTCTCGTCGCGTTCAACGTCGAGGGCGTCCACGCCCACGACCTCTCCAGCATCCTCAACGACTACGGCGTCGCGATCCGCGCCGGCGACCACTGTACCCAGCCGCTCCACGACGAGATGGGCGTCGCCGCCTCGGCGCGCGCCTCCTTCTACTTCTACAACACCGTCGAGGAGGTCGACGCCTTGGTCGACGCGGTCCGCGAGGCGCGCGACCTGTTCGCCTAAGCGACCCCGTTCCGGGAACCCCCGCCGCGCTCGCGGACCGTCCCCGCGACCGCTCGCCGCCCCCACTTTCGTCCGGTGTTTTCGCGGTGATACCACCGAATAATCGGCTCTGAGCCCGTGACAACGGTGATCGCGGTATTATTATGCCGTCGGAGATGAAATTATTTTTCGAAGAAAATCACCACCGTAGTAGTAAGTCGCTCCTCGACGACTCGTCGCCCGCCACGCAACCCATGCCCGACAACACATCCCCGCCGTCCGACGCACGCGCGGACACGAACGCAGCCGCCGATCGATCAGAACCGACCGCAGCCGGAGCCGCGGAGACGCGCCACGCGCCGATAACCGTCCTCCAAGTCGAGCCCGACGCGCGCTCCGCGGAGCTATTGGAGGCGTTCGCGGCGCGGCTCACCGACCGGGTCCGAGTCCGCTCGGTGGGCCGCTTTGCGGACGCGCTCGACGCGGTCGAGACCGGCGTCGAGGTCGACGGTGAACGCGTCGCGGTCGACTGCGTCGTGACCGAACAGCGGCTCCCCGACGGCGACGGCGTCGACCTCACCGAACGGCTGCGCGAGGCGGGCCGCGGGCTCCCGGTCGTCTTCCACACCACGTGTCCGGGCGAGGAGCGCGAGGCGGCGGCGTTCGGCGCCGGCGCGGACGCCTACTTCGAGAAGGGGTCCGACCGCGGCCGGTTCGACGCGATCCTGGACCGGATCCGCGCGCTCGTCGACGAGCGGCGGGAGCGCGAGGTGACGACGGGCGCGGGAGCCGCGTCTTCGACGCGCGCGTCCGGAGCGTCGGGCGAGACGCTGCGTTCCGAGGAGTAGGCGTCACTGAGCGGCGAACGCGAAGGGCGTAGAAGGCGAGGTCGGCGTTACCGTTCGAGGTCGAGATCGACCGTGAGGTCGGTCGCGATCCACGCGTCGGTGTTCCCCTGTTCGGCGAAGACGGTCCGCTCCTGCGAGCAGCGGGTCGCGGCGACGGCCGGCCGCTCGTCGGCCGCCGACTCGACGTCCCGCTCCATCCGGTCTCCCGTTGTCATTACCATCCGGTCAGGGGCCGGTGCTGTTATAGATTTCGGTCGACCTAAACCGTCGCCGGCGATCCGCGCGGGGGATCGGTGGGACTTACGTCGCCGGGGGCGTTCGGCGATCCGTGACCGACACGCTGTTCACGCAGCTTTCACTCCGCGACACCGAGTTCCGAAACCGCGTAATGCTGTCGCCGATGTGCCAGTACTCCGCCGAGGACGGCATGGCGAACGACTGGCACCGCGTCCACCTCGGCGCCCGCGCCGCCGGCGGCGCGGGGGTCGTGATGACCGAGGCGACGGCCGTCGAGGACCGCGGCCGTATCACGCCGAACTGCCTCGGCATCTGGTCCGACGAGCACGCCGAAGCGATCGAACCGATCGTCGAGTTCGTCCGGTCGCAGGGCGCGACGCCGGGGATCCAGCTGGCCCACGCCGGCCGGAAGGCGTCGCACCGCCCGCCGGCCGAGGGGAGCGGCCCCATCTCCGTCGACGAGCCCGAGGGGTGGGAGACCGTCTCCGCGACCGACGAGCCGTACCCGCACCCGGACGTCGACGAGGGGGACCTGGCCGAGACGCGCCGGCTCGACGGGGACGGGATCGACGCGGTGATCGACTCGTTCGCGGCCGCCGCGGAGCGCGCGCGTGACATCGGGTTCGAGGTCGCGGAGGTCCACGCCGCCCACGGCTACCTGCTCCACCAGTTCCTGTCGCCGGTCACCAACGACCGCGACGACGGGTACGGGGGGAGCTTCGAGGACCGCACTCGCCTCCTGCGCGAGGTCGTCGAGGCCGTTCGCGAGGTCTGGCCCGGCGGCAAGCCCGTCTTCGTCCGGATCTCCGCGACGGACTGGCTCCCCGACCGCGACTCGTGGAACGTGGACGACTCGGTGCGGGTGGCGCCGCTGCTCGCCGAGGCCGGCGCCGACCTGATCGACGTCTCGGGCGGCGGGATCCACCCGGATCAGGAGATCCCGAGCGCCGGCCCGGGGTACCAAGTGCCCTACGCCGCGGCGATCCGCGAGGGGACCGACGTGCCCGTCGCCGCGGTCGGCGGGATCACGGAGCCGACCCACGCCGACGCCCTCGTCCGGAACGGACGGGCCGACCTCGTCGCGCTCGGCCGCGAGATGCTCCGGCACCCGTACTGGCCGCTGGAGGCCGCCCACGAGCTCGGCGAGGAGGCCGACTGGCCGGTCCAGTACCGGCGCGGGCGCTTCGACTGAGGCGGTCGCCGAGGGGAGGTCGAGACGCTCCCGCACGCTCCGGGAAGACTTATTCGGCTCCCGCGAGCCGACCGCGTATGGAGTACCGACCGTTCCCCGACGAGCGCGGCGACGAGTTCGACGCGTTCATGCGGTACGCCTTCTCCCCGACGGAGGGTCCGTACGACCCCGAAGCGGCGGACGATCACGACACCATCGCCGACAGGCGGGGGCTGTTCGACGGCGGCGACCCGGTCGCGGTCTGCGCGCACCACTACTTCTCGCTGCGGATCCGCGACGCGGACCGCGAGGTCGCCGGGCTCTCCGCGGTCGCGTCCCCGCCGGAACACCGCAGACGCGGGAACGTCGGCCGGATGCTTCGGGAGTCGCTGGCTGAGTACCGCGAGCGCGGCGTGTTCGTCTCGACGCTGTGGCCCTTCGAGTACCCATTCTACGCGAACTACGGCTGGGCGACCGCGAGCCGATACCGCCGCCTGAGCGCGCCGCCGGCCCAGCTGGGGTTCGTCGACGACCTGATCGCGACCGACGGCGACGACGCCGGGCGCTTTCGCCGGCTCGCCGAGGAGGACTACTCGGCGGTGACGCCCGTCCTCGCGGCGATGGCCGACCGCTACGACCTGACGATGGACTGGACCGAGGAGTGGTGGCGCGAGCGGACGCTCCAAGGGTGGAAGACCGACCCGTTCGTCTACGGCTGGGAGCGCGACGGCGAGCTCCGGGCCGTCTGCGCGTACAGCTTCGAGGAGCCGGACGACGCGGACGGACCGGTCCTGCGCGTCACCGACGTCGCCGTCACGGACGACGAGGCGTGGTTCCAGCTGCTGCGCTTCTTCCGCAACCACGACTCGCAGGTCGACGAGGTCCGGATCCGCGCCCCGCCGGACGCGCCCCTGCTCGACCTCGTCGACGACCCGCGCGCCGTCGACTGCGAGGTCCGCACCGGCCCGATGGTCCGCCTCGTCGACGTCGCGGCCGCGCTCGAAGCGCTCTCCCCCGACCCGGCGGTCGAGGCCGCGTTCTCGCTTTCGGTCGTCGACCCCCTCGCGGAGTGGAACGACCGGACGTTCCGAGTCGAGGTCGCGGACGGTGCGGTAGCGGTCGAGCCGGCCGACGGCGCCGAGAGAGCGGGCGACGAGAGCGGTTCCGAGGTCGGTGACGCGGACGCCGCGGTCGAGATTGGCGCTCTCTCGCAGCTGTACGTCGGGTACCGGTCGGTCGACGAGGTGATTCGAGGCGACGGCCTCGCCGTCGACGACGCGGACCGGGGCGACGGCCTCGCGGCCGGCCTCCGCGCGCTGTTCCCGCCGCGGACGACGCACCTGCGCGAGGGGTTCTGAATCATCTGCGCTGCCGGGCTTTTTATCCGCGGACCGCCTACGACGCGGCATGAGTTCCCGCGACCGATGCGACGACGACGACCTCGAGGAGCGGCTCGACGAGCTCGAGGACGTGTTGAGCGAGCTCCGCGCCGACCTCCGGGAGACGGAGGAGGACCGCCGCGGGCCCCCGCGGCCGCCCCGGCTCTCGGAGCTGGTCCGGTTCACCGAACAGTACACGATTCCGACGCTCATCGCCCTGCTGGAGACGACGATCAAGTCGCTCGAACTGCTTCAGGGCACCCTCCGGCTCGCCGATCCCGGCCGGAGCGTCGCCGAGGGCGCGGAGGGCGCCGGCGACCGCCTCGCGGACGTCCGCGACGGCGCGACCGCCGGGCTCTCGCGGTCGCTCTCGGAGCTCCGGACCGCGCTCTCGGAGGCGGACCTCCCCGAAGACGCCGCCTCCCGGTCGATCATCGCCGACGCGCGCGACCTCACCGCGGAGATCGAGTCCCGCATCGACGAGGGGCGCCGGGAGGCGGACGCGGCGCGCGACCGGCGACTGGGGCGGGACCGCGACGGTCGGCGAGACGACGGGCGCCGCGAGCGCGACGACGGGCGCCGCGAGCGTGACGAGACGCGGTCCGACCGGGACGACGACGGGACCCCGGTTCAGATCGACGTGACCGACCCCGGCGAAGGGGGAGACGACGGCGCCGAGGGCGAAGCGGCCGGCGACGCCGACGACCCCCCGGAGGTCGACGTCGAGTCCGAGCTGGAGTCGATAAAGCGCCAGATCGACGGCGACGAGGCCGACCCGGACGCCGGCGAGACCGGTCCCGGTGTGGGCGACGACGCGGAGAGCGGTGCGGGCGGGGAGGACGACGCGGACGCCGGCGCGGACGACGACGGGGACGACGAGAGCCGGGACGCGGACGACTCTGACGACCGGCCGAACTGAGTCGCAGTTTCAAAAGGACCCGCCGAGTCGGTCGGCGACTCGTTCAGCCGAATCGAGGAGGAGGGTCTCGTCGTCGGTGAACACCTCCAGCGCGACCGTGCCGTCGAAGCCCGCGAGCTCGGACTCGACGAGGCCGTAGTCGACCTCCCCGGCCCCCACGGGGAGGTGCGTGTCGCCGCGGCGGCGGACGTCGTGGCAGTGGAGGTGCGAGACTCTGTCCCCGTGGCTCCGGAGGAACCGCTTGATCGCCTTGTTACCGCCCTCCATGTACGCGTGGCCGACGTCGAAGCAGACCGGCGTGTCCGTCTCCCGAGCGAGGTCGCCGAGGACGGAGAGCTGGAGCCCCGCGTGCTGGTGGCCGACGTTCTCGACGACGACCTCGACGCCCGCCTCGCGACCGGCGTCGGCGACCCGGCGGAGCTGCTCGCGGGCGGTCTCCCGGAACTCGACGTCGTCGCGGTCGGCGGAAGTGGCGTGGAGGACCGCCTTCTCCGCGCCGAGGTCGCCGGCCGCAGTTAACAGGCGGCGCTGGTAGTCGACGATGGCGTCGTTGACCTCGGGGACGTACGTCGCCAGCCGCTGGCCGTACGGCAGGTGGACGAGCAGGTCGCGGTCGCCGAGCGCGGTCGCGAGCCGCTCCGGGTCGATCTCGCTCGGGACGAGCGTCGGCTCGCCGACGCCGAGCTCGCAGAAGTCGAACCGCGACGGCGACGCCGCGAGGCGGTCGATGTCGTCGCCGACGGTCACGCCGATCTCCATGTCGGCGGTGGGTGCGGCTAGTTTTTATAAATAGTGGCGGTGGTTCCGTCGCGATCCGATGGACCGTTTCCGATACTCGATCGCTCAGCACAGGCGCGACGGCGATCCATAGCGGGAGTGAGTATCGCAGATCGATGGCGACGAAAACGTATTTAAATAGCCACGAGCGACGGCGACGAGGGGCTATAAAAAGGGGTGCGGTGGCGCGCCTGCGAGCGGCCGGAGCGAAGCGGAGGCCGCGAGCCAGCCCGCGAGGGACGCCGCGAACGCCCGCAGGGCGTGAGCGGCGAGGTTGGGGAGGCGT
>NZ_JBZVGZ010000016.1:0-91128 GCF_058630335.1 Halorubrum sp. SD41 | reverse complement strand
GTGCGGTTGCGGTGCTGTGCGGGGTGGGACTCAAAGGGGCAGCCGCGAGGCGGGTGCAGGCGACGCAAGGACCGCAAGGAGCGAGTGAAACGAGCGACTGAGGACCGCAGCGAGCGTGCGCCCGCCTCGCGGCTGGGGCTTTGGAAGTGTTCGCCGCCGAACCGCGATCAACTATTTATAAACGAGCGGCTGGGGCTTTGGAAGTGTTCGCCGCCGAACCGCGATCAACTATTTATAAACGAGCGGCTGGGGCTTTGGGGACGTTCTCCGCCGATCCGGCATCAGACATTTATAAATGAGCGGCTAGGGGTTCGCTATTGCTCCACTCGGAATATCGAGATCCTTTATAAATCCGCACTGGATCTACGTAGCTCGTCGAAACGGTCGTTCACCGCCAGTTACGCGAGATGTAAGGTGTGCGAACCGCTGACTCCCCCTGCCCGAAAGAACAACCGTTAAAAGTCGGCGACGGGTTCGTACGGACATGGCTGGAACTATCGAAGCGCTCGTCCCCGGCGGGCAGGCCAACCCCGGCCCGCCGCTCGGTCCCGAGCTCGGACCGACGCCGGTGGACGTTCAGGACGTCGTCGCGGAGATCAACGACGAGACCGCTGCCTTCGACGGCATGGAGGTGCCCGTCACCGTCGAGTACGACGACGACGGCTCCTTCACCATCGAGGTCGGCGTGCCGCCCACCGCGGAGCTCATCAAGGACGAGGCCGGCTTCGACACCGGCTCAGGCGAGCCCCAGGAGAACTTCGTCGCCGACATGTCGATCGAGCAGGTGAAGAAGGTCGCCGAGCAGAAGTCGAGCGACCTGCTCGCGTACGACACGAAGGCCGCCGCCAAGGAGGTCGGCGGCACCTGCGCCTCCCTCGGCGTCACCATCGAGGGCGAGGACGCCCGGACGTTCGACGACCGCGTCGACGCCGGCGAGTACGACGACGTCCTCGACGAGTAGCTCCCTTTTCGCGGCTCTCCGACTTTCGGCGCCGCTTTCGATTCCGATCCGTTACATCGCGGGCCGTTCCGACCCGTTACACTACGGACCGGCTACACCGCGGACCGCTCCGCGACCTCCGGCTCGGGCGGTTCGGTCGCGACCGGCCGCACGTCGGCCCACGTCCAGCCGACGATCGCGGCCGCGGCGACGAGCGCGTAGAACTGGACGAACACGCCGGCGATCGTCCCGAGGATCGGGACCACGGAGAGGACGCCGATAGCGAGCGCGCCGGCGAGGACGACGACCGCCGCCGTGAGCCAGCCGGTCGCGTACGCCCGTTTCGTGACGACGCCCCAGAGCGCGCCGACGGCGAACCCGTCGCCGACCCGTCCCGACTCCGCCACCGCGGCGAGCGCCGCCGGCGTCACGTAGAGCCCGACGAGCGACAGGGCCAGGGCGACGAGCCCCGCGACGAGGACGAAGATCCCGACAGCGAAGGCGCCGAGGAAGGACCCCGCGCCGCCGTCGCCGGTTCCCGGGACCACGACGAACGCGCTGAGGCTCACGACCGCGGCGGCCGCGGCGACCGCGAGCGGGAGCAGCGAGTAAACGAAGACGACGGCGAACGCCTTCAGGCCGTCGACGAACAGCTCTCCCCACGCCTCGAAGACCGGCGGCTCGTCGTCGCCGTCGGAGGTGCGCCGTAGGACCCGCGCGAGGTAGCCGAAGACGAGGATCGAGGGGATGACGAGCGGGCTCGCGAGGAGCAGGAGCCCGCCGATGACGGCGGTGGTGACGGCGTCGTCGCCGTCGCGAAGGTAGGTGAGCGATGCTTCTATCATGATGGTTCTCACGCTCTTAACGCGCCGTGAGGTATTAAGATAGTACGGCAGTGTTCAGCGGCCGCCGGAGCCGACGGATTTTATCCGCCCCGACCCGACTCGCCGATATGCCCGACCTCAACCCCGTCGCGAAGCGGATCCACAACGTCCAGCCTCGGCCGGTGCGGCTCGAACTCGACACCGGCGAGACGGGCGTCTTCGAGTTCTCGTCGACGGAGTTCTTCCAGCGGGAGTTCCGCGGCGAGGGCGTCCGGACCGACGCGGACAGCGACGCCGACTTCCGGCTGATCAGCTCCGACGACTACGAGCGGATCCTGCTCGGCCGCTCCGGCTCCGACGAGGAGGGGTGGTCGATGGTCGGCGAGGTGGTCGCGGCCGAGCGCGCCGAGGAGTGAGGGGACGGCGGGCCGCCCGCGGAGCCCGACTCACCGGACGACCGTCACGGGCACCTCGGCGCGGCGCACCACGCCCTCCGCGACGCTGCCGAGGAGGACCCGCGAGAGCCCGGTCCGCCCGCGGCTCGCCAGCACGACGTGGTCGAACGGCTCGCCGGGCTCGTCGCCGTCCTCGCCGACGGGCTTCTCGCCGCCCGCTACGTCGAGAATCGTCTTCGTCGGGCGCCCGACCTCCAGCCGCGTGTCGATCTCCTGATCGACCGCGTCGACCGCCTCGGAGAGAATCCGTTCGCCGCGCTGCTTGGCGCTCTTGTACCACTGGTCGGAGGCGCCCGGGAACCCCCCCTCGGCGCCCGTCGCCGAGTCCGCGGGGTTGATCACGTGGAGCGCCGTGAGGTCGGCGTCGGGCCACTCGCCGGCCGCGAACCGCAGCGCTTCGACCGCCTCCTCCGACCCGTCGACCGCGACGAGGATGCGCTTGCTCATACGCGGCGGTTCGCCCGCTCCGGATAAAAAGGGCGGCGGCGACTCCGGCTCGGCGGCAATCCGGGGCGCGCCGCGTCGCGCAGAGGGGCGCGGATACGTCTCGTCAATCGTGCCGGGTCACGCACTCCGAGAGCCCGATCAGCTCGACGGGCTCTGAGTTGTCCGGCGAGTAGACGACCATCTGCCCCTTCTCCATGTACGGCACCTTGCCGGCGAGGTTCGAGGGGATGTTGACGCTGGAGATCGCGTCCTCGTCGCCGAGGTTCAAGACGATCTTCGTGTTTATCTGTTTGAACACCGACTCGGCCACGTCTTGGGGGTCCTGCGTAATTAAAAAGAGACCCAGCCGCTCCTTGCGGCCCTGCTTGGCGGCCTCCGTGAACTTCTGGACCACCTTCTGGGCCTGGACGTTGTCGGCGTCCGCGAGGAAGTTGTGCGCCTCGTCCATCCCGACGAGGAGCGGCGTCTCCTTGATCCGGTCGCTCGCCGGGTCGTTCGAGAGCTTGTCGTCGACTAACAGTCCCGCGACCGCGAGGACGACGATCTCCTTCTGCCGGGAGGTCGGCAGGTGGTAGGTGGGGACGACAGAGAGTCCCCCCGGCCGGACGAGGGTGTGGTCGAGCTCCGTGATCGGCTTCGCGTCCTGGTCGAACACGCCGCTCGGAACCCCGCGGACCCGGCGCTTGACGGCGTCGAAGGTGGCCTCGTGGACCCGCCCGCTCTCGTGGAGTTCCTCTTTGAGCGCCGGATCGTCGAGGTACGAGAGGAACTGGCTGTAGGTGCCCGAGTCGCCGTAGTCGTCGAAGAAGCGGTTGAGCAGCGTCAGCAGCGCGGGGTACTGGTTGTCGTTGAGCCCGGAGCCGGCCACGAGCCACGGCATGTCGTCCGCCAGCGAGAAGGGGATCGTGAACTCGACGCGCTCGGCGCGGTGCCCCTCGCCGGGGTACGTCGCGTTCGCGACGCGGGGCACGAGGGCGACCGTGTCGTCGTGGCCGCCGTGGGCGATCCCCTCCCGTTCGAGCCGCCGCGCGAACGCGTCGTCGAGGTCGGGATTGTCGTCGTGCATCTGCGCGTACTCGTCCTGCGGGTCGAACTGGACGACCGCCATCCGCGACTCGCGGCCGTCGCCCATCGGGTAGGTCCGGTCGGAGTCGAGGTACTGCCGGAGGACGTTCTTCGAGGCGTGGGTCTTCCCCGATCCGGTGCCGCCGGCGACGAGCGTGTGACGGAAGGCGAGCGGGTCGCCGTCGCCGTAGTCGTCCTTCACCCGGTAGTCGACTGTCGGGGGCTCCGCCGCGGTCCGCACCTTCTCGCCGCCGACCGAGAGGTGGCCGAGGAAGACGCCGTCGTCGGGGATCTTCAGCCCCGTCTTGATCTCGGCGTCGTCGGCCGCCTCCTCGACGACGGCGCCGGGCTTCGGTACGCGGTCCGTCATCCGCCGCTTCATCTCCTCGCCCTCGCCGTAGACGACGGACATCGGCTCCAGGTCGGCGACGAACTTGTAGTCGCGCTCGGCGAACTCGTCGCGCCGCATCTGCCGGCGGGCGTGGATCTCGGTCGCGTCGTCCGACTGGAACTCCTGTGCGTACTCTAACCCCGTGATCCGACAGAACAGCCGCTCGCCGTCGGGATACGGGATCAGGAGGTACTTCCCGAGCCGCACGGACTCGCGGTTTCCCGTCGTGACGAACGCCTTCAGCGACGTCTCCTCTTCCTCCTCGGCCACGCGGAGCCCCTGCGAGACCGACACCACACCGAGGCCCGAATCGCTGCCGGCCGGCGTCGCGTCGTAGTCGGCGAACGCGTCGTCCGCGGCGTCGCTTCCGGAGGTCCCTGCCGCGGCGTCGGTCGCGCTCCCTCCGTCGGTCGCGTTTCCGTCGTCGACCGCGGAGTCGCCGCCGGCCGCGCTCCCGGCGTCGTCCTCGCCCGGGGCGTCGCCGTCGCCCTCGCCGTCACCGGTGAACTCGGTGAAATCCTCCAGCGTCATGCCGTACCCACCGGTCGCCGGGCCGAAAGCGTTTGCCCTCGCGCCGCCGGCGTGCGGGAACCTCCCGCGGGGCGCTTATCACGCTCGCCCCCCTACCGACGGTATGATACTCGTTCGCGGCAGCGGCGGCGGGACGGACCTCACCGGCACGGTGTTCGAGCGCGGCGAGGAGCCGCCCGCGTACAAGGGCGCGCCGGACGAGGACGCGCCGTACGTCTGGGTGTGCGACTCCTTCTACGAGGTCGAGAGCGGCGGGTCGCCGCTCGTCGTCGACGGCGAGGAGATCCGCGTCGCCTTCGAGGAGCCGATGCCCCGCGGGTTCGACACCCGCGACCAGGCGGTCGAGGCCGCCCGCGAGCACGTCCGCACGCAGTTCGCGCGGATCGGCGTCGACCCCGCCGACGTCGCGGTCGAGGTGACCGCGGCTGACCCGGCCTGAGCCGCGGCGACGGGCGGGAGCGGTCGACCGCGGCTCCGCTTCCCGAACCCCTTTTCGCCCGCGGCCCAACCGGCCCGTATGACCGAGCTACCGGACCGCGTCGTCGGCGACGCGCGGACGAGCGACTTCGGGTGGAGCGTCCTCACGGACCTGACGGACATCGGGAACCGCATGGCCGGATCGACCGGCGAGCGCCGCGGCGCCGAGCGCGTCGTCGAGGCGTTCGAGGACGCCGGCCTGCGGAACGCCGGCCTCGACGAGTTCGAGATCCCCGGCTGGTGGCGCGGTGAGTCCTCGCTCGCGGTGTCGGGCGCGGTCGAGCGACACCACGAGAACTCCCACGAGGTCATCGCGCTACCGGGGACGCCGAGCGGCGAGGCGACGGCGCCGCTCGTCGACGTCGGCGACGGCACCGACGAGGCGTTCGCGGCCGCGGGAGACGAGCTGGAGGGCGCGGTCGCGATGGCCTCCTCGCGCACGCCGGACTCCCACGACCGGTGGATCCACCGGATGGAGAAGTACGTCGCGGCCGCCGAGCGCGGCGCGGTCGGGTTCGTCTTCCGCAACCACATTGAGGGGGCGCTCCCGCCGACCGGCGAGATCGGGTACCACAACCGGCCGGGGCCGATCCCCGCCGTCGGCGTCTCGAAGGAGGTCGGCGAGCGGCTCGCGCGGCTCGCAGCTGACGGAAACGAAGACGGACCGACCGTCTCGCTCGACGTCGACTGCCGGAACGAGCCGACGACCTCCGTCAACGCGGTCGCGGAAGTCGGACCTGACACGGAGGAGGCGGTGTACCTCACCGCCCACGTCGACGCCCACGACGTGAGCGACGGCGCCAACGACAACGGCGCGGGGTCGGCGCTCGTCGCCGAGGTCGGGCGCCTGCTCGCGACCGTCGAGGACGATCTCGACACGCGGGTGCGGCTCGTCACGTTCGGCTCGGAGGAGATCGGCCTGTGGGGGGCGTATCACACCGCGGAGACGACGCCCGAGGAGGAGATCGCCTGCGTGGTCAACCTCGACGGCGCCTGTAGCTCTCGGAATCTCCGCGTGGGGACGAACGGGTTCGGGGGGATGCGCGCCGTCTTCGAGGGCGTCGCGGACGCGTTCGACGCCTCCCTGACGACCGGGGAGACGATCTCGCCGCACGGCGACCAGTGGGCGTTCGTCCAGGAGGGGATCCCGGCCGTGATGGCCTCCACGACGAGCGACCAGTCCGGGCGCGGCTGGGGCCACACCCACGCCGACACCCTCGACAAGCTCGACTCGCGGGACCTCCGCGAGGTGGCGACGCTCGTGACCGCGGCGGTCTACCGGTTCGCGACCGGCGAGGTCGAGGCCGAACACCGCTCGCGGGAGTCGGTCCGCGACGCCATCGACGAGGGGTACGTCGAGGAGCTGAAGACGGGCGGGCGGTGGCCCTACGAGGAGTGATCCGGACGAGCGAGTGCGGAGGACTACGACGGCGACTGTCGGGAGCTACGACGGAGACCGGTACCGAGAGGCGCGGCCGCGTCGAAGCCCTCGGACGGCGATAGACTAGGCCGCGTCGCGAGGGTCCATCATCCCTTCCTTTACGCCCATCCTGATCAGGAGGACGTTGACCGGATAGGCGGCGACGAGCCCCAGCGACAACGAGACCACGAGCGCGGACCAGAACAGCGCGTCCGTCAGTCCGGCCTCGCCCGCCAGCCAGAGGTCGGCCCCGATCGCCACGACTTCCATCACGGTGATACTCGGCGTTTCGCTCAGGAACGCGTCCCGCATCGCGCGAGGGAACGACACTCCGTCCTGCATGAGCGGGCCGACGGTCAGCGCGTAGCCGAACGCGTACGCGAACGCGAACGTCGTGGCCACGACGGCGAGGCGGTCCATCGCCAGCACACCGAGGGCGATGACAAGGCCGGTCACCTCGCCGGCGCCGCAGCCGGAGTAGCAGTGGCAGACGCTGCGAAAGCCTCGACGCCAGAGGCTGTCGCGCCGTATCTGACTCCGGCCGGAGTACCAGTACACCGCCAGTCCGATCGGGCCGGAGTACAACACGGTGAGACCCCAGACGAACTTCATCAGGCTCCCGAGGCCGCTGTTGTTCGAGCGGAGGTCGTGGCTCAGGGCCCCGAGGGAGACGGCGACGAGGGTCCCCCAGCCCAGCAGGTACGTGGGGTTCGTCAGAACGCCTTGAAGCGAGGTTCTGAGCGCCATATATCAGCGTTCCCCCACGATCCGAGTCGGCGGGTCGAACGCGTCGACCTCCTCCTCGATGATGTCGCGCTCGAAGTAGAGCAGTTCGACGGCGAGGACGAACGCCGCGATGCCGAGCACGGTGTAGAACGTGTTCGGCTCTCGGGTGTAGAGATTGAACAGCATAAGCGGGAAGAACGCCAGCGATCCGACCGTCCCGATCGCCGGGATGACGGCGTTCACCTCGTCGTGGTCGCGCTGCCGGAACGCGAGGTAGCTCATCGCGCCGAACACGAGGATGAACGACAGCGAGGCGAACGAAGTGATGGCCTCGAGGCTTCCGTACCACGTAAATATCGCGGTGACGCCGCCGAGCAACAGGACCGTCCGTTCGGGGATACCGTCGCCGTCCGGGCTCCCGATCCGATCCGGGAGCAGGTCGTCGCCGAGCAGTCCCTTGGCGAAATGCGCCGACGAGAACAGCGTCGCGTTGATCGCGCTCCCGGTCGAGAACAGCGCCGACAGCGCGAGAGCGACCGCCCCGAGCTGGGCCAGGCCGTAGGGCCGCATCGCGAGCCACGCGGCGTCCTTCAGCGCGACGTGCGGGCGGGACACGAGCGCTTCCGGGGCGAGGTTCACCGTCACCATCCCCGCGAGGACGTAGACGGCCACGGCGACGGGGATGGAGATGTACACGGCCTTCCGGATGGTTTCGACGGGGTCCTCGATGCGATCCTGGTCGTAGTAGAGGAGCTGCCACCCTTGAAACGCGACGAACGAGATGGCGGCCGCCGTTACGGGGTCGAAGCCGCCGAAGTGGCCGCGGCCGTAGTCGAACGGGGCGCCGCTGAACCCGAACGCGTACACCAGTCCGAGTAGCCCGAACGCGACGAGGATGCCGATCTTCAGTGCGACGAGGACGTTCTCGGCGACTCCGGTGGTTCGCGCCCCGAGCAGGTTCAGACCAACGAATCCGACCACCGCCAGCACCGAGGCGAGCGGCCGCACGGACACGCCCGCGACACGCGACGGGACGACACCGAACGCGGCCGTGAACTCGCCGAAGGCGAACGCGTACATCGCGATCGAGCCGACGTAGCCGAACAGGAGCGTCCACCCGATCATCCCGGCCACGGTCGAGTTGCCGAGGTAACACTGTACGAACGTCACCGAACCCCCGCGGTTATCCGTGAGGCGGTTGAGCGCGTTGTACGAGTACCCCGCACACGTGGCGACGACCCCGGCGATCAGGAACGCGAACCAGACGGCCGAGACCGTGATCTGCGCGACGACGCCGAGGACGGCGTAGATGCCGCCACCGATCATACCGCCGAGCGCCATCGAGAGCGCCTCTTTCAGTCCAAGATTCTCAGCCACAGCTATCAACCTCGGTTGTGGGAGGCCGCGTTTGGAGGGGGTTCAAAGCTTTGGCTTCCCCGTCGGTCATCGTACCGCTCCCGTCGCGGATAACGCACTACCGCGTCCGCCCGGCGCGGCGGCTCACGAGTCTCTCACCGGCCCGCCGCCCGACTCACTCCTCGTCGGAGCCGTCGCAGACGCCGAGCGGGAGCGACTCGGGGGCGTCGTCGTCGAGGCCGGCGTACGCGTCGTCGATGAGCCGAGCCAGCTGCGTCTCGGGGCTCACGCCGCGGGCGGCGGCGAGGGCGGTGAGACGCTCGTACTGCTCGTCCGGCACGGACACGGTTCCGTCGTCCATGTGCGCCGCTCCGTTCCGGAGCGACAAAAGCGTTGGTTCGGGCCCGAAATACGTCAAATCCGTTCAGATCACGACGAGTCCGTCCGGTCTCGCTCGCGCACGGCGCCGACCGGCTCGCCCTCTGCGAACCGGTCGAACAGCGCGTTCATCACCGCCGACTCCGCGCGTGAGAGGTGTTCCCAGACGGTCGTCGACCCGAGCCCCAGCTCCTCGGCGACCTCCTCGACGCCAACGCCGCCGCCGTGGTCGTAGTAGCCCGCGGCGATCGCGGTCGCGAGGACCTCTCGCTGCCGCTCGGTGAGCCCGTCGAGGAGGCCGGACGCGGGGAGCTGCGGCGAGCGCTCGATCGACGCGAGCTCGACGTTCCGCGCCAGCTCCACCTCGTTGCCGCCGCGCTCCAGCTCGCGCATCACCGCCGAGAGGTCGTCCCCGTCCTCGAGGTACGCCGTCCAGCGCTCGACCCCGCCCGAGATGGTCGTCCCCGTTCGGTAGTGGATCCCCATCTGCGAGAACCGGTCGCCGATCCCGTCCCAGTCGGCGGCGTCGACGTCGATCGTCAGCGCGACGTACGCGTGCGTGCCCTCGATCGGCGCGAGCGGCTCCGCCGACACGATCAGATCGAACTCCCGGAACTCCTCGACGAACGCCTCGATCTCGGCCGGCGGCCCTGTGAGTTCGGCGATCCGCTTGCGCTCGGGTCCGCTGCCGGTCATCGAGGAGACTGAGCGATACCGCACCTCCGGGTGGCGCGCGCTCACCTCGCACTCCGGCTCCCCCGCGTGGCGGATCCGGAACGTCACTTCCCGCATGGGAGGAGTAGAGGTGGCCGGGGTTCAAACGGGTTCCGGAGCGTCGCGAGCCATTTATACCCGCGACTGCGCAACGGTCGGCGTGGTGGCGATGACGAGTCGGTTACCCCCACCGAGCCCCCTGTGACGACGGGTTTCCACCGAGCCACCGTTCCTACCGCCGCCAGTGGCGCGGCCGCCGCTCGCGGTCGTGGAGCGCGGTGAAAGTGGTCGTAAGCCGACGAGTAGCGCCGCTGTCGTGCGGTTTCGACGCGAAATAGAAGGGTGGGTCGTCGTCGCAAGCGGCGGGGCGGGTCGCCGCTCAGTACGAGGCCGCGCGCTTGTCGAGGCCGGCCGCCTCGATGTCCTCGCCGTCGACGGAGGTGCGGAGGACGTCCATCCCGTCGTCGCGGTCGACGTCGAAGTTGCGGGCGTACAGCGCTTCGAGGCGGTCGTACTCGGCGTCGGAGATCGGCGGCACGTCGCTCGCGGCGCTCCACTCGGCGATGTCGTCGCCGTCGCGGAAGGTGGGCGTGACGGAGGCGACCTCGTCGTGCGCGAGCAGCCAGCGGATCGCGGCCTGCGCCATCGTGCGCGTCCCCTCGACCCCGTCGGGGTCCTCGAGGAAGCGGATGGCGTCGACCTTCTCCCAGCCCGTCTCGTACCACTCCTTCGGGCGGTGCGAGCGGTGGTCACCGTCTTCGAGGACGGTGTCGGGCGTCACCTGCTCGTTGAGGAGGCCGGAGGAGTGCGGGACGCGGGCGATGACCGACGTGTCGGAGTCGCTCTCGCGGATCGTCTCGACGAAGTGGCGGCCGGGCTCCTGCTCGAAGAGGTTGAAGACGGTCTGGACCGCGTCGAACTCCTCGTACTCGACGGCGGCGTCGCCCTCGGCGAGCCAGCCGATCGAGGGGCCGAGCGCCCAGCCGAGCGCGCGGACGCGCCCCGACTCCTTCCACTCGCGGAGGAGGTCCCGCACCTCGGGCGTGACGTCGTCGACGTTCGCGTTGTGTAACTGGAGCAGGTCGACGTGGTCGGTGTCGAGGCGGTCGAGCGAGCGCTCGAAGGCGGTTTCGAGGTACTCGCGGTCGAGCTCTTTCGGAAGCTCGCCGTGGCCGGCCTGCGGGTTGTTGTAGAAGTCGTAGCCGATCTTCGTCGCGAGCGTCACCTCGTCGCGGCGGCCGTCGATCGCTTTCCCGATTATCTCCTCGCTGTCGCCGTGGCCGTACACGTCGCCGGTGTCGACGTAGGTGACGCCCGCGTCGAGCGCCTCCTCGACCATCCCGACCGCCTGGTCGTCCGAGCGGTCGCCCCACCAGTCGGTACCGACGACCCACGCGCCGAAGCCGATCTCCGAGACCTCGACGCCCGAGTTACCGAGTTCGCGGTGTTCCATACTCGCCGTTGGGTGCTGGCGCACTTATCCGGTGCGGTCTCGGTCACCGCGTGGGAACGCCGCCACCGCGCGCGGGCCCGGATCGCGGGCGGCGCCCGCGCGTCCCGTTCGCACAACCGAATCCCTTTGAGGGACGGCGACGAAGGAGGGCCGATGACAAAGCGACACGTGTCCCTGCCCGACGGCGCCGAGGCCGGGGTCCGAGGGTTCATCGACGAGGTGGACGAGCGGCTCTCCTCGGACGAGGACACCTGCGAGGTCGTTCGCGACGTGCTGATCGACCTCCACGGCGACCGCGAGGCGTGGGAGGCGTGGCAGAGCGGCGAGTCGGTGTCGCGCGCCGAGCGCGTCCGCCTCCAGGGGTACGACCCGTGTAACGCGACGCTGGAGTCGGAGTACTACGCCGAGAAGGACGAGGACCGCTTCCAGCGCTCGAAACACCTCCAGTGGCTCTGGCGGCAGTTCGACGCCACGCCGATGGCCGACAACGTCGAGTTCGCGCTCCGCTTCCGACAGATGCTCGGCAAGCACCTGTTCGCCGAGTGCGGGGACAACTGTCGCTTCTTCAAGGGAATCTCCGTCACGTACGGCCACAACATCGAGGTCGGCGACAACGTCGTGATCCACGACGACGTCCACCTCGACGACCGCGGGAAGCTGACGATCGGCGACCGCGCGTCCATCTCCGACGGCGTCCACATCTACAGCCACGACCACGACATCGTCGACCAGACCGAGGTGCGGAACTTCCACACGATCGTCGAGGCGGACGCGCGCGTCACCTACGACGCGATGGTCAGGGCGGGCTGTCGGATCGGGGAAAACAGCGTCGTCGGCGCGCGCTCCGTCGTTCAGGGCGACGTGCCCGACCACCACGTCGTCGTCGGCTCGCCCGCGCGCTCCGTCCGCGTGAAACCCGGGTGGGAGGAGGCAGCGGAGGAGCTCGAAGACGGTCGGCTCCCCGACAACCAAGACGACCGCGAGATCGAGTACGAGCTCCCCGACGACCTCGAACAGTTCGACGAGTTTCAGCGGGACCTCCGGCCGCCGAACCAGTCCCGCTGACGCCCGCCGGTCTCCCTAATGCCGCCGTCCGGCTGACGGCGCGAGAACCGCTTTCGAGGGGGAGCGTATCATGGTATCACTCCCCAGTATCGTTATTGGCTAGTAGCGCGTACTGACAGACGGTGTTACGCGCATGCCAGGACAACAGATACTGATGATCGTCGGCGACTTCGGCGAGGACTACGAGATCATGGTCCCGTTCCAGGCGCTTCGGGCGGTCGGGCACGAGGTCCACGCCGTCTGCCCGGAGAAGGGGGCGGGCGAGACGGTCAAGACCGCGATCCACGACTTCCGCGGCGACCAGACGTACCTCGAGGAGCGCGGCCACGACTTCGAGCTCACCCACGGGTTCGACGACGTCGACCCGGCCGACTACGACGCCCTGGTCGTCCCCGGCGGACGCGCCCCCGAGTACCTCCGCGGCTACGACGAGGTGCTCGACGCGGTGCGCCACTTCTTCGAGGCCGACAAGCCGGTCGCGTCGATCTGTCACGGCCCGCAGATCCTCGCGGCGGCGGGCGTGCTCGACGGCTACGAGATGACGGCGTACCCGGCCGTCAGGCCCGAAGTCGAGGCCGCCGGCTGCTCGTGGGTCGACGGCGTGACGACCGACGGGAACCTCGTCACCGGGCAGGCGTGGCCCGACCACCCCGAGTGGATCGCGGAGTTCCTCGACCTCCTCGGTACCGAGATCGAACACGAGGGGGCCGCCGCGACGGCCGACTGAACCCCTCGTTTTTCGTGTCCGACCCCCGCGCCGTCGCCGTCAACGTCGCTGCCAACACGAACGAGCCGGGCTTCCGCGGCCCCGTCTATCCCGACGGCTCGTTCGCGTACGTCCCGATCCCCGAGTCGGCGCCGACGCTCTCCCGCGACCGGTTCCCCGTCGACGAGCCGGTCCCGGCCTACGGCGACCTCGACCTCCCCTTCGCGGTCCCGGCGGAGCTGCGCGGGACGCCCGTCCACGCTGACCCCGAGTTCCCGGGCGTCCACGGCCGCGAGCGGGCGACGTACGGCGACCCCTACGGGGTGAAGGCGTCCCGGATCGCCGACCTCGACCCCGGCGACTGGCTCCTCTTCTACGCGACGCTCACGCTGCGACCGCGCGGGTGGGCGGGACCGGGCGACGAGCGCGCGGGCGACCCGGAAGTCGACGAGCGCGGCGGCGCGTGGCTCCGCGAGCGGGGCGTCGACGTCGACGCCGACCTCGCGCCCGACTGGGGCGCGTACCTCTTCGCCGGGATGCGGGTCGAGCGCGTGCTCTCGACCGGGGAGGGAGACGGCGGCGACGGGGACGGTGGGGGCGTCGTCGACCGCGCGGCCGCCGCCGCGGTCGCGCCGACGAACGCGCACCTGAAGCGCGACCCGTTCGACGCCCGCGTGGTCGCGCTCGGCGACCCGGACGCATCCGGGCTCTTCGACCGCGTCGTCCCGCTGAGCGCGGCCGACGCCGGGGGCGAGGCGAACCCGATCGTCACCGACCTGTCGAGCGACTCCGGGAAGGGCCCTTGGTGGCGACGCCCGATGGCCTTCGACGCGGCGGCGACGAGTCGGGTACTGGAGCGTATCGACGGGGTGTGACGGGCCGGGTGCGACGCGGCGGGGGTCCGCTCCGGTCGTCACCGCGATTTATACCGTCGGCCGCCGTTACGAGAGGTATGAGCGACGACGAACCCACGGAGACGACCGACGAGGCGGTCGACCGCGGCGCGCCGTCGCGGCTCGGCCGCGTCCTGCTCGGGGTCGGCCTCGCCGCGCAGGCCTCGGAGGACTTCCGCGACATGGACGACACGATCGAGTACGCCGAGTCGGCGGGCGTCCCGATGCCGGACGTCGCCGCGCCGTTCGCTTCCGGCATGATGGTCGTCGCCGGGCTCGGCATCGCGCTCTGGCGGCTCCCCCGGGTCGCGACCGGCGCAGCGGTCGCGTTCCTGACCGTCGTCACCGCGACGATGCACGACTTCTGGAACGCCGACGAGGACGACAAGAGCGGCGAGCGGCTCGCCTTCTTCGGCAACCTCGCAATGTTGGGCGGGGCCTTGGTGTTCCTGCGCGAGGCGTACAAGAAGTGACCGGCGGCGGCGAATCGCGACGCGCAGCCGAATCGTCTCACAACCCGCTCCGGTGTCGATTCCGACTGTCTCGCCGCTCCTCGACGAGCGCAGCGGCTCACGAGCCACGAAAAAATCGGAGAACGGCTCTGGCGAACTCCTACTCGTTCAGCACGCTCGACCACTGGCTGGTGTACGTCGGCTGGTTCGGCTCGAAGGAGACGCGCTGAGTGATCGTCCCGTCGCGCTCCTCGAAGGCGTTCACGTACGCCTCCTCCAGGGACTGCCCGTAGGCGTCGTTGAGGTACAGCGTGCCCGAGCTCTCGGCGCCGACGTTGTCGCCCACGGCGAGGTCGGCCATCGCGGGCCCCTGGAGCAGGTCGGAGGGCGCGGTCCGGAAGATGTAGCCGTTGTCCTCTAAGTCCGTCACGTTCGGGTCGGTCGAGGACGGCGAGATGCCGACGACGCCGTTGGGGATGAACACCTGGTCTGCGACCTGGAGGTTGACGTTCGACGACGCCGGTCCGACGACGGCGCCGTAGCCGGCGTTGACGATGGCGTTCGCGCCCGAGATACCGGCCTGCGGGTTGGTCTGCGTGTCTTCGACCCGCGTCTCGACGTCGACGTTGATGCCGGCGTCGTTGACCTGTGTCGCGGCCAGCAGCGCACCGTCGCGGATCGGGACGCCGAGCGGACCGAGGTCGCCCGTCTCTGGCATCAACACGCCGATCCGTGCCGTGAACGAGTCGACGCCGACCGGATCCGCGGCCGTCGCGTTCAGGTCCTCCTCGGTGAGGTCGTTCCCGAACTCGACGGTGTCGATGGTTTCCAGTTCGCCGTTCCGGAAGTCGATGATGTCGTAGGCGGCCGTCGCGATGTCGCCGTTGATGTCGAAGTTGACCCTGGAGGACGCGCCGACGTAGTTGACCGGGTCGCCGCTCGCAACGGTCTCGACCGCGTCCGGGAGGTCCGCGGGCCCGAACTCCTCGCCGCCGGGATTGGCGACGGTCCGGACTCGGTCGCGGATCGCTTCGCCGTCGTTCTCGCCCGCCGCGGTCGCCGCGAGGATCTCGACCGCCATCGCGTCGTACGCCTGCGCGGTGAACACGCCCGGCTCCTCGCCGTACGCCTCCTGATACGACTCGGTGAAGAACTCCGCCCCGGGACCGCCCGCGGAGGGCGCGGTGCCGATGACGTTGTTCATATCGTTGTCGACCTCCTCGGGAAGGTCGGCGTCGATCAGCCCGTCGGGGACGATGATGTCGAGGTCGGGCGCGCTGTCGGCGAACTCGGAGTAGAAGTCGCGGAACAGCTGAATGCCGGACTGCGGGAAGCCGACGACCATCACCGCGTCGGGGACGTTGTTGGCGTCGCCGCCGTCGGAGCCGTCGCCGCCGTCCATTCCGTCACCGCCGTCAGACCCGTCGCTGCCGTCACCGCCATCGGACCCGTCGCCGCTCTCCGTCGAGCAGCCGGCGAGGCCCGCGATGCCGACCGCGCCGGCGCCCTTGAGTACGTCGCGTCGCTGGATTCGTCGCTTCATGCTGTGAGCGTATACCATACGAGCGCTTATAAGTGTATCCACGATCACAAATACCACAGCGCCGGAATTCGGACGCAGCAAGCCGCTTCCGTTCGGTACAGCCGCGCTCTCCCGACCGTTCGCCGATCGGCGGTCGACCGCGAACGCGGGGGTCGTTCTCGCTCGCTGATAGGATATCGGGCCGCGGGGCGGCGCGGTCGCCTCCGGCTTAGTACCCCTGCGCGTTCCCGTCCTTCCGGGGCTCCGTGGCGGCCGACAGCACTCCGCCTTCGTTCCGGGCGATCTGTGCGCCGCCGAACATGACCGGCGAGAGCGTCCGCACGTCGTGGTCCTTCCGGACCAGCTTCGCCGCGGCGTCGTCGTCGAAGTGCGGTTCGAGCCCCAGCTCGCCGCTCTCGCGGTAGCGCCAGCGCGGCTCGTCGAGCGCGCGCTGGAGCGGCATATCGTAGTCGACGATGTTCGAGATCACCTGAACGTGGCCCTGCGGCTGCATGTACCCGCCCATCACGCCGAACGCGGCCCAGTCGTCCTCGTCGAACCGGACGACGCCCGGGATGAGCGTGTGGAACGGGCGCTTGCCGGGTTCGAGGCTGTTCGGGTGGTCCGGGTCGAGCGAGAACGACGCGCCGCGGTTCTGGAGCGCGATGCCGGTGTCGCCGGCGACCAGGCCGGAGCCGAAGCCAGCGAACCGCGAGTTGATGTACGAGACGACGTTGCCCGCCTCGTCGGCGACGGTGAGGAGGACGGTGTCAGCGTCCTCCGCGTTCGCGTTCGGCACGCCGAAGGAGACGTCGTGCGAGGCGGTCTCGCCGACGCCAGCGGCGCGCTCCGCCGCCCACTCCTCCGAGGCGAGCGGCGGGACCTCCTCGTACTCGGGATCGGTGATGTAGCGGTGGCCGTCGTGGAACGCCCGCTTCATGGCCTCCGCGAAGTAGTGGACGCGCTCCGGCGAGTCGTACTCGTACTCGCCGGCGCCGAGCTCGCTCGCGACGTTGAGCGCTTCGAGGGCGATCAGTCCCTGGTTGTTCGGCGGGAGCTCGTACACCTCGGCGCCGTTGTAGGTCGTCGACACCGGGTCCGGCCACTCCACCTCGAAGTCGGCGAGGTCGTCGACGGTCATGAACCCGCCCCGCGACTGGACCTCGTCGGCGATCGCCTCCGCGATCTCCCCCTCGTACACCGCGTCGGCGCCCTCCTCGGCGATCGTCCGCATCGACTCGCCGAGCCGGGGGAGCGTCACCGTCTGGCCGACGCTCGGGGGCTCGTCGTCGAAGAGGAACGCCTCGCGGGCGTGGTCGTCGCTGAACAGCGCGTCGGCGCTCGCCCAGTACGACGCGATCACCTCGGACACCGGGTACCCCTCGGTCGCGTAGCGGATGGCGGGCGCGAGCGCGTCGGCGAGGCTGAGGCGTCCGAGCTCCTCGACGGTCGCCTCCCAGCCCCGGGCCGTTCCGGGGACCGTGACCGCGTGCGGGCCGTAAAAGGGCATCCCGGCCTCGCCGGCGTCGTCGACCGCGTAGCCGCCGTCGTCGGGGTAGTACGAGTCGGCGTCGTCGTCCTCGGCGAGCGCCGCCTTGACGTTCTCGATCGTCGCGTCCGCGGGCGCGCCGCCGCAGGAGCGCATCGCGCCCACGTCGCCGTCGGCGGTCCGGTACAGGGCGAACACGTCGCCCCCGAGCCCGGTCGAGGTGGGCTCGACGACGTTGAGCGCGGCCGCGGTCGCGACCGCGGCGTCGAACGCGTTGCCGCCCTCTCGGAGGACTTCGATTCCCGCTTCGCTCGCGAGCGGCTGACTGGTCGCCACCACGCCGCGCTGACCGTACACGGTCGACCGGCGCGACGTGAATCGGTCTAAGTCTGGCTCCATACGGTTCCGTCCGGGGCGCGAGAGAATAAAGCTCCGACCGGATGTGTCCGGTGTCGGTCCGCCGCGGTCGGCGGGACGCTCGGCTGCGACCGCGGACTGCTCAGGAGTGTTTGGCCGCCAGCACGTCGATCTCGTCGACCTGCGGCTCCTCGACGAACAGCTCGTCGGCGCGCTCGAACAGCTCCGCCGCGATCTCGCCGTCGAGGTGCGCCTGTCGGCCCTCCTCGTCGGGGAACGTGTCGAAGATGCCGAACGTGGTCTCGTCGAGCCGCAGCGCGAACCACGTCGTCGTCTTCTCCTCGGCCTCGGCCGCGGGGAGCGCGGACTCGAGGAACTCGGCCACCTCGTCGGCCTTCTCGGGCTTGGCTTCCAGCCGCGCCTGAAGCGCGTACTCGGAGTCGGACATTCCAGTAGATCGGAGGGCTGCGAGGCGTAAAACTCCCGTGACACCGGGTATCCGGACGCGGGGGGTATCCGGACGCGAAGCCCGATCCCTATCGACGGGCCGGGGGGACACGTCGACCGGTGCGACGGCACGCCTCACACTTCCTCTGAGCCGGCGGACGGGGCGGCCGGCATGGCGAGCGCGCCACGGTGCTGACCCGGTGTCACGGGGACAACGCCACTGTGCCCCGATCGAGCCGGAGCGTTCAGATGTACCCGAGATCCCGGCCGACCTCGCGCAGCGCGTCCTCCTGTCGGTCGGTGTCGTCGGAGTGGAGGTCGGCGATGATCCGCCGCTTGTCCGCCGTGCCGTACTCGGTGTGTATCTCCTTCACCAGGCCCTTGAGATCGGACTCGCTGAGCGTCTCGCCGGCGACTCGCCGCGAGATCTGCTGAATTCGCTCCGCGGTCCGATCGTACAGCTCGGTCTCCGAGATCGGATCGCGCGTCTGCTTCGCGGACCCGGCGGACGCTTCCGTCTCCGAAGCCGGATCGCGATCGATCCCGGCTCGCCTGTCTTTTTCCTCGCGGAGCTTCTGCTCCATCGGCGAGTGAATCGGATCGTCGAGCAACAGGTTCAGCTCGTCGTTCGTCAGGTCTCGCGGACTCGTCGCGCCGGTGTACAGGGACTCTTCGAGCCGCTCCTCGGAGGACTGGAAGTACTCCTCCGGCGCTCCGTCCCAACCGGTGCTGTTCGTCCAAGCGGTCACGTCACACCAGTTGGACCACCAACAGATTGTATCTTTCGGGAAAGTCCCTCGTGGCGCGATGTTCGGAAGCCGGCGTGACCGGAACACGGGACGGGGGTTCGAGTCGACCGAAACTCGACGTGCTTCTTCACCACTACTCTCTACCTACTGCGGTTCCGATAAAAACGAGTTTTTGGCTCTGTTGAAATCCTCTTTTTCAGATGGGCTCTTACCTGAAAAAAGTGGTCGCTGAAGAGTGCTTCTTGGTTGGTTTCGGGAGTGAGTGTAGTACGTCGTGAGTGAGGCTATTTATAAGCAGGATCGCGGTTTTGCTGTCGGTTATTTATAAGTGACTGACGCTGCTGCGGTGAGGGCCTTCAAAGCCCCAGCCGCGAGGCGGACGCACGCTCGCTGCGTTCCTTGGTCGCTCACTCCGTTCGCTCCCTGCGGTGTCGCCGGCGGCTTCGCCGCCGGCTTTCCGTGGGCGTAGCGCCACGCTACTTACGTCGCCTGCGTCCGTCTCGCGGCTGCCCCTTTGAGTCCCGCCCCGCACAGTCCCGCAACCGCACCTCACCCCTCCCCAACCTCGTCAGTCGCCTCCGCTTCGCTCCGGCGACTGACTCCCTCGCGGGCTGGCTCGCGGCCGCCGGTGGCGGCCGCTCGCAGGCGCGCCACCGCATTCTCTTTTTATAAGCGCTTGTCGCCGTCGCTCACGACTATTTGAATACTGTCTCGTCGCCACCGATCTGCGATACTCACTCCCGCTATCGCTCGCCGCTACCCCTGTACTGAGCGATTGGGGTGAAAACTATTAGATTCAGAGGATTTCAACAGAACCGAGCTTTTATATTTCAGAGGATTCACCCAATATAGGGCCTTTCGACCATGTCTCGTGACACCGATCACGGCGGTACCTTGGTCGCGGTAGTGGTGTTCGTCTGTTTTCTCGCTGGATTGGCGTCGGTCATCTCCGCGATGGCGACGTTCCTGCTGAACCCGTTCGGTATCGCAGACGCGTTCCCCTCGCTGCTAGTCGTTCCCGATCCGATCGGGGCAGTTCAGCGAGGCAGCGTCGGCGTCGGCCTGATTCTGCTGGCGGAGGTGGTTGATGCGCTGACGGGGCCGGAATACGTCGTCACCGACGCCGGCCTTGACGACGGTGTTATGATGAGTACCGCTGTACAGAGCGGGCTGATACTGTTGCTGTCCGGGATCTCCCTGTATTTCTCTCTCACGGGCCTCTTGCTCCTGCCATCGACGGTTTCGCTCCTTCTGGAATTCGCGGTCGTCGACGCTCTCGTCTCGGTCGTCGAAGCGGGCTTGTGGGTCGGTGTTGGTCTCCTGTTTCTGGGACTGGTGATGTGGCTCGCCCGTGAGAAACAGGCCGAAGGGACCCAGCCGCCGGAACCGACTGGAGCGGGCACTCGACAAGAGCGCGGAGATGGTTCCCGTGCTGATGCCCACGATGACGGGCCGGACTCAACCGGCGTCGAAAACGCGTCGCGAACGGGGACCGTACAGACCTCGTCGACGGTTGAACGGGACGACGCGTGAGAGTTCACCAACGGGTCGGGCGAGCGGCCTCCGGTTCGAACTCACCAGCGGGAGACCCCATCGAAGTCAGCGTGTTCGGCACGCGGCACCGAACTTTCGGGCTCGGATCCCCAGCACGGTGGCCGTATGTACCATCGTGTGTCCGCTGCCCGAAATCTCACGCGACGCCAATACACCGCGCTCGACACCGAAGTGTGGCCTCGGCACTCATAGGGCTCGTCGTCGCCGGGTGCCGAGTCCGGCTCGGAGCGGTGGTTCGTCATCGGCCGCTCGCCGGTAGTCGCGCCGTGGAATAAAAGGATCCGGCCGCGCCGTCAGTGCGACGAGCCGGCGTACTCGTTCCAGCGGTCGGTTCCGTTCGCGATCCGCCGGGTATCGGACGAGTCGAACGTCGCCGCGGCCTGCGCGACCGCCTCGGCGGCGGTCGGCAGGCCGTCGGTTCCGTCGTCGGCGTCGGTCGCACCGTCGTCAGCCGGGTTCGTCGATGGACCCGATCGGTCGGTCGTCGGTTCGGTCTCGGTCGCCTCGCGCGTGCTCGGACCGCCGGGACCGGTCGCCGTCCCCGCCGTCGAGCGTGCGTCAGTCGTGTACTACGGGTGGCACGACTCGACTGATGGGCGTATCCTTCATAATTGTTTATGTTGGTACGAGGTTTCGCCGGGCGGGGTGGGGAGAGCGCGCCGCGCCTACCAGGCCGACCACGCGGTGAGCGTCTCGTCGCGGGCGTACACCCGCTTGAGGTCCTTCGCGTAGGCGAGGTCGCCGGGGTGGTCGAGCTTCTCGTGGCGGTACTCGGGCGCGTCCTCGCGGATCTGGAGCCCCTCGACGGTGAACTCCTCCTCGCCGAACTCGACGGTCTCGTCGACGGTGAACTCGTAGTCGCCGGGGACGTTCACCCGCAGTGAGCGCGTTTGGTCCGCGTCGCCGTCCTTCGGGTGGAGCGTGACGGGGACCGCGACGTTGTCGACCGCGCGGGTCCACAGCGTCTCCACGTCGGTGATTTCAGCCTCCTCGACGCGGTTCTCCGGTCCGAGCTCGATCCCCGTGATCCGCACCTGCATCAGGGCGTCGTCGGTGTCGACGACGAACTCCTCGCCGGTCGCCACGTCGCCCTCGGCGGGCACGTCCATCGTCGTCGTGAACGAATCGCCGTCCTGCGAGACGACGATCGTCACGGCGACGGTCTCCTCCTCGGGGATCTCGGCCTTGTGGGTGTGGTCGCACTCGGTACAGCGGACGGTGGCCTGCCCGCCCGGGCTGAGGACCTCGTGGACGGTCGGCTCGGAGGGCGAACACGACGGACAGGGGAGCCCGACGCGCGCGCCGGCTTTGGTGTCGCTCATTGGGCGCTCGTACCCGCCGCGCCCGTAAATATCCGCCCCTGTGGGGCCGGTGTGGGTCGCGCTCGCGTGGCGCGCGCCGACGGGGTGCGGTTCCGCGGTCGGAACGTCCCGCCGAGGCCGCGCGGTAAGGAAACTGGTTTACCGGTGTCCGCGGAACGGTCGCCCATGATCGTACCCGGGTCCAGCTCGCAGCAGCTCGCGGCCGCGCTCGCCGCGGAGACGGGCCGGGCGCTCGCGACCCCGACATACGACCGGTTCCCGGACGGGGAGGGGCTCGCCGCGGTGCCCGACTTCGACGCCGACGAGGCCGTGATCGTCGCCGCGACCGACTCCGACGAGGCGTGGGTCGAACTGCTCCAACTCCAGGACGCCGTCCGCGAGGCCGGCGCGACGGGCGTGACCACCGTTGTCCCCTATATGGGGTACGCCCGCCAGGACGCCTCGTTCGGCGACGGCGAGCCGGTGTCGGCCCGCGCGATGGCGCGGGCGATCTCGACCGGGACCGACCGCGTCGTCCTCGTCAACCCCCACGAGGCGACCGTCGCCGACTTCTTCGACGTCCCCGTCGAGACGGTCGACGCCGCGGGCGCGCTCGCTGACCCGCTCCCGGCCGATCTCGACGATCCGCTGTTCCTCGCGCCCGACGAGGGCGCGATCGACGCGGCCGCCACCGTTCGCGACGCCTACGGCGCCGGCGAGACGGACTACTTCGAGAAGCACCGCGACCGCGAGACGGGCGCCGTCGCGGTGTCGCCCTCCGACGCGCCGGTCGCCGACCGCGACGTGGTCGTCGTCGACGACATCATCGCGACCGGCTCCACGATGAGCGAGTCGGTCGCCGTGCTCACCGACCGCGGCGCTGCGCGAGTGCTGACCGCCTGCGTCCACCCGGTCCTCGCGGCCAACGCGGTGACGAAGCTGCGCGCCGCCGGCGTCGACCGGATCGTCGGCACCGACACCGTCGAGCGGGGCTGTAGCGTCGTCAGCGTCGCGCCGGCGGTGGCCAATGCGCTCGACTCCCTGTAAAGATCACTCGTCGTCGTCGATTTCCCGGATCACCTCGGCCGGGTTGCCGCCGACCACCGTCCGCGCCGGCACGTCGTCGACCACGACGGCGCCCGCGGCGACGACCGCGCCGTCGCCGACCTCGACGCCGGGCGTGAGGACCGCCCGCCCGCCGATCCAGACGTCGTCGCCGACCGCGACGGGGTCGCCGAACTCGCGGCCTGCCGCGCGCTCGTCGGGGTCGATCGGGTGCGTCGCGGTGTACACGTGGACGCCGGGGCCGAGCTGACAGTTCTCGCCGAACGCGACAGGCGCGACGTCGAGAAAGACGCAGCCGTAGTTCGCGAAGAAGCCGTCGCCGACGCCGACGTTGTACCCGTAGTCGCAGCGGAACGGCGGCACGACGGTCGCGTCGCCGCGGACCTCGCCGAACAGCTCGCCGAGGAGTCGGTCGCGCCGGTCGGTCTCCGTCGGGGCGGTGGCGTTGTACCGCCGGCAGCGGTCCCGTGCGCGCCGGCGATCGGCGGCGAGTTCGGGAGCCGACGGGTCATACGCCTCGCCGGCGAGCATCCGCTCCTTCTCGCGTTCCATACATCATCGGCCGCGGCGAGCGACAAAGGGCTGTCCGTCGGCGCTGCCGAAGGTTGTTACAAAAACTCGAGGCGAAAAGCCTCGCGCTTCAGCGCGGGGAGGCTGTCGAGTCGACAGATGTCGTGATGGCCGTGCGGTACTCGGATTCAACGCACCGGACCGCTTCCGGGAGAGCGTAGCGGGATCACATTCTTTTTATTCAGCTTTGGGAAAATATATCGTAGTTGAGAGTATCCGTGGAGTACAATGCTTTTGATCCATAGTAACGTATATTCAGATAACGTTAGATTCTCCAATAAAAATAAAAAACCGAGAAATTGTTCTCTTCAACTATGCCCATTTTTGATCCTCCGACCCTCGTTGCGTTCGTTTCGGCGGCGGTCGTGGTCATTATTTCTCCCGGCCCCGATACGATATACGCCTTGACAGAGAGTCTCCGTCGCGGGCGCTATGCTGGGGCGGCTGCCGCGTGTGGAACGGCGACGGGAGTCCTCGTTCACACGACAGCAGCGGTACTCGGATTAGCTGCGATTGTCCGAACGTCAGCGCTCGCCTACACCGTCGTGAAATACGTTGGCGCCGCCTATCTCGTCTATCTCGGTGTTCAGACGTTCCGACACGACGAAGCGTTCGAGATCCGGAATCACCTCTCAGCGGAAAACACCTCACTTAAACGGTCATACCGGCAAGCGGTGACGATCAATGTCTCTAATCCAAAGGTTGCCGTCTTCGTCCTCGCGTTCTTCCCACAGTTCGTCTCTCAGCCGGCAAACGTCTCGCTCCAGATCTCCATTCTAGGGGTGACCTACGCTACTCTCAGCGTCCTGTACCTCTTGATCGTGGTAATGTTCGCCAGCCGCGTACGACACATCATCGTTAACTCCAAGACGATTTCTCGGTTTGTACAGTATGCGAGCGGTAGCGTACTGATCGGCTTCGGTTTAAAACTTGTAACCGAGAAGCAGCTCGGCGCGTGATCCCTGAGAAATTTCAAAAACCGTACTCGTACGATCACTATCCGTGATTTCGGCGCAGTCGTGTGTACTGTACTTCCGTCTGTGAATATGATAATCGTACGATAGACTGAGAATATTATTGATATCGTACGTCGACCGGGAAGGGTTCGAGACGTTTCGGCACGCCACGGAGGCCGTTGTAGATATATACGAATATTTATCATGGGTCGATATTCAATCGTGGGTGTGACCACCACAACCTACGGTCTGTTGGCGTTGGCGCCGCCGCTTCTTGCGATCGTACTGGCGATGACGACACGGCAGGTGCTCGTGTCCTTGTTCGCCGGCGTCTGGATCGGTGCGATGATCGTGGCGGGCTGGAACCCCATCGCCGCGACAGCGCTCACCATGGACTGGCTCGTAGAGGTGTTCCGGTCGCCATTCGACACGAAGTTCATAATCCTGATCATGTTCATGGGGGCGGGCGCGGCGTTCATCCATCGCTCCGGAGGCATACTAGCACTAGAGCAGTGGATCGGCGACCGAGTCGACAGCGCCCGCGAGTCGCAGATTCTCACCTGGCTCATCGGCGTGTTCATCTTCTTTAGCTCGTACACCAGCACGATTGTCACGGGAAACTCCACGCGGGACCTCGCTCAGGAGAACCGCTCCTCCCGAGAGATGCACGCGTATACGCTCGACTCAACGACCTCGCCCGTAGCGACCTTCGGGCCGGTGTCATCTTGGATCGGGTACCAAGTGTCGATGATTATCGTCGGCTTCGAGGCCGCCACGGTCACCGCCTCGGAACTCGGGATGACTCCCTTCGGACTGTTCCTCCAGAGCATTCCTTGGAACATCTACTGTTTCATGGCGTTCTTCATGGTCGGGTTCATCGCGATTACCCAGCGGTTCTTCGGTCCGATGCTCGACGCCGAGTGGCGAGCGCGGTCCACCGGTCAGACCATCCGTGAGGACGCGACACCGCTGTCGGACGTTTCACAAGACGTCGGCGAACCCAGCGATAAGAACCCGACGCTGGTGAACTTCTTCGGGCCGATCATGGTGTTGCTCGTCGTCAGCTTGGTCTCGATGTGGTGGCTCGGAGGTGGCCATAACCCCGGCGTCGGCATCTCGGAGGCGTTCCAAGAGACCGACGTGGCCCTCGGTCTTCTGTACGGTTCCTTCGCGTTCATGGTGTCTGGATTTGTCGGCGCGCTCGGCTACCGAACAATGGACCTCGAAACGGCCAGCGACACCATCATTCAGGGCTTCAAGACGATGAACATCGCCATCGCGATTATCGTGTTGGCGTGGTCGATCGGTTTAGCCGCAGAGAAGGTGGGCACCGCTCAGGTCATCGTCGACGTGATGGTCGGCAGCGGCGTCCCCGGGAGCTTCCTCCCAGTGATCATCTTCCTCGCGGCGATGTTCGTCGCCTTCACGACCGGTACCTCTTGGGGGACCATGGCTATTCTGACTCCGCTGGCAATCCCGCTGGGGTACGAGTTAGTCGGTCCCTCAATCCTCCCCGTGCTCGTCGGGGTGCTCTTCGGCGGCGCCATCTACGGGGACCACAGTTCGCCGATTAGCGACACGACAGTCATGTCGTCGATCTTCTCGGGCTCTGACCACATCGACCACGTTAACACCCAGATCCCGTTCGCCGGAACTGCCGCAGGGGTCACGGTGTTCGTGCTCGTGCTGTACGGTCTCGGTCTTCAGACGGCCTACGTCCTCTTGCCACTAGCGCTCGTGCTGACGGTGGTCGCGGTGCTCGCTCTCAACAAGTTTGACGCCAGACGCAAGGGACTCCCCGAGGTAATGCCCTCCGCCGACGCCATCGAGTCCGGCGAGGTCGACGTCGACGCCGTTGAGCGCGGTGAGGTCGACGGCAACAACGGGAGTCACGACCACCTCACGCTGGTTCCGGTGTTGGCGGTCACCGTCGTCGTCGTATACCTCGCCCTCGTGTTCGGGTTCGCGGTGATCGGTAGCTGAACCGACATCGACCCTCGGTCGATCTTCGCGTTGCGTGAGCGCTCAGTGACCTCGGACGGACTAGACGCCCGCCGGACGAGGGGTATTCCAGAGGTCCGGTCGCCACGGCCGTCGTCGCAGGTGACGGCGAGGCGGGACGCGCCCCGCCTCAGACGATCTTCATCATCCGCGTCTCGAACTTCCCGACGCGGACGCGGACCCACCCCGCGAGCTCCGCGTCGAGGTCGGGATCGTCGGTGTCGACGCGGAGGGCGCGCACGTCGTCGAGCTTCGCGCGCGAGGCGACGATCCGGAGGTCGCAGCGCCGGATCACGGCCGGCGAGATCTGGGGGTTGCCGCGGCCGAAGACGAACCCCTGCCCGCCGATGGGCGAGACGACGACGACGTTCTCCTCGCCGAGCGCGTCGAGGATCTCCGCCTCCGTCGCGTCGTAGGCGATCACCTCGCCGTCGCGCCACACGTCGACGCCGATGGGAGAGGGGTCGAAGCCGAGCTCCTCTTTGATCGCGCCGACGGTCGATCCCGGCCCGAGGACGAAGGTGACGCCCTCGCCGTCGCGCTCGCGGATGTCGGCCGCGACGCCCTCCGCCAGCGACTCGACGGTCCCGCTCGCGGTCTGTTTCGACGACTGGAGGTCCTCCGCGACCGGGACGTGTGCGACCCCGCGGAGCGTCGGGTTGACCTCCCCCTCGCGGTAGGCGTCCTCGTCGATGTCCATCACCTCGCGGCGCTCGGTCCGCGAGAAGGAGGCGGCGACCTCCGCGGCATCTTCCGGCGACACGGCGAACACCGACGAGTACACCTTCACGCCGGCCGGGACGCCGAGCATCGGCACGTCGGTCCCCTCCAGCGCGTCCGCGACGTCCGCCGCGGTGCCGTCGCCGCCGACGAACAGGACGAGGTCGACGGGGTCTCTCCCCTCCGTGCTGTCCCCATCCCCGTCGATACCCGCGAACGCCCGCACGACCGCGGCGGTGTGGGCCGCGGTCGTCTCCGTCGGCTCAGGGGGTGCCGCCGACTCCGACCCCTCGCCGTCGAACGGGTCGACGACGCGGACGGGGTCGAAGCCCGCCTCGCGGACGATCGACTCGCCCATCGGGTCCGCGGCGACGGAGCCCCTCGTCTCGGGTGCGACCGCGGCCAGCCGGTCGAGCATGCGCTTCGCCCGGTCGGGCGCCCGGGGCTCCGCGCCGCGCTCGACCGCCTCGGCCACCTTCCCGTCGGTCCCCTTCAGCCCGACGCGGCCGCCCATCCCGGCGACCGGGTTCACCGCGATCCCCACGTGCATGCCCAACGTTCACCGCGCCGGCCTCTTAAGCGAGCCGCGTCCGGCCGCGGCCCGATTAAGGGGCCGGCGGGCCCGTCCGACCGGGTGATAAAACTCCCCAACACGGAGGCCCGGGAATCAACAGGTGCCCGCTCGTAGCGCCGAGCGCCGGTGGAACGAGCCCGCCATCGGCGACGCAACCTGCTCGTCTCACCGGGACCGGATCCCTCTCACGGTAGCTGCCACGCGCCCACGCCTCCGGTCCCGTTTTCGCGTCCGCGCGGCGGCGGCCGACCGTCGGGTACCGCCGTCCCCGTTCGAGAATCAACGCTTAAGACGCCCCCAAGACAACTCCGGGACATGATCCTCGAAGCCGCCGTGACGGAGCCGCTGCCGATCAGCGCGACCGCGGGCGCGGTCCTGCTCGCGAGCCTCGCGCTCGTCGCCGTGTGGGTCGCGTACCTCTACCGCTAGGCGGACGGTCTCCGGACCGCTCAGGCGGACTCCTCCTCGACCGCGTCCGTGCGCTCGCGGATCCACGCCGCCGCGCGCTCGGCCTCTCCCTCGCTCTCCGCGGTGATCTTCACGGTGACGACCTCGCCCGGGTACGAGCCGACCCGTACGTCGAACCGCTCGCGAAGCGACGCGAACCGGTCGAGCAGCGCGCTCTCCGGCTCGTCGACGTCGACCGTGACCACGTGGGTCCGCGTTCCCGCGAACTCGTCGGCGACCAGGTCGAACATCGCCTTCATCTCCGCCGGCACCCCGGGGAGGACGTAGACGGACTCGACGACGGCGCCCGGCGCGACCCCGACCTCGTTCGGCAGCGGCCGGCAGTCCGCGGGGAGGTGCGTCGTCTCCGCCGCGAGGTCGCTCCCGCTGTACCCCCGCTCGGCGAGCCACGCGGCCGCCTCCTCGTTTTCTGCGAGGTCGCGCCCGAACGCGGCCGCGACCCCTGCCATCGTCACGTCGTCGTGCGTCGGGCCGAGGCCCCCGGTGACGACCACCGCGTCGTACTCGGCGTGGTACTCGTTGACGACGCGCGCGATCTCGCTCACCTCGTCCGGCACGACGGTCACCCGCCGGACGGCGACCCCCCGCGCGTCGAGGCGGTCGCAGAGCCAGGTGGCGTTCGTGTTCTCGGTGTCCCCGACGAGGAGCTCGTCCCCGACGGTGACGACGGCGGCGTTCATACCCGCCTCAAGCGGCGCGTGCTAGAAAAGGACCGCGGCGCGGGCCGACGCGAGCGACCGACGGACGACGGGGGCTCAAAGCCAGCCGTCGTCGTCCTCGTCGTCGTACACGCCCAGTCCGAGGTCGCGGCGGCGCTGTCTGAGCGCGGCCAGCTGCCGACGGAAGTAGAGCGTCCCGGCGATCGCGGCGACCACGGCGACGGCGAGGATGACGCCGAACACCGCCAGGTCGCCCTCGCGGTACGACTGGACGACGATCGAGCCGCTCGTCACCTCGTCCCAGACGATCCGGTCGCGGTCGCCGACCGTCTCGACCGAGTAGTCGCGCGGCGACACGTGGCCGACGACCGGGAACTCCGTGCTGAACTCCGGCGGGAGCGTCACGGCGTACGACCCCTCGACGTACGCGCGCATCGTGAACCGGCGCGGCGACCCGGCGCCCGAGAACGCGGCCTTACCGCCGGCCATGTCGTCGGCGAAGCGGATCCACGTCTCGTCGGTCGTCCGCTCGATCTCGCCGCCGCGCGCGCGGAACTCGCTGCCCGTGATCACCTCGCCGTCGGGGTACTGATACCGAAACGCCTCGAACTCCAGGGGCTGGTCGCCCGCGTACGGCGTCTGCTCGTACAGCCGGATCTCCTCCCGGTCGCCGACCGCGTACACGGCGGTGTACCTCGCGTCGGTCGAGAGGGTGAACGCGGCGTCGCGGTCCGTGTCGAACTCGTACTCGCGGGGCGGCTCGGCGTCGAGCGTCTCGTTCGTCACCTCGCCGCCCCCGGTCGCGTAGCCGAGGCAGCCGGCGCTGACCGCGAGGAGGGCGATCGCCGCCGCCGCGAGCGCGAAGCGTCTGTTCACGTTTGTATGGGTTCAGACGACGCAGCGCATCTCGGCCGGGAGGTACGAGCCGATGGCGGCGAGTAGTCCCGGCGGGTCGGTGCCTTCCGCGCAGACGATGCTCTGTTCTAAGAGCCCCAGCCGCTCGACGGTGACGATGTCCTGCGCGTGGCCCGCGCGGTTCACCGTCGCCCGCGTCTCGCCGCGTGTCGCGGAGTTGACGTTCACCCGGCCGTCGCCGCGCTGCCAGTCGTACAGGCGGTCGCGCTCGGCGTCGGCGAGCCGGGAGGGCTCCGCGTCCGGGTCGCCGGCGTCGCCGCCGTAGACGAACCGCATCGGGAGGTGCTGGACGAGGCCGAACCGCTCGACGACCTGCTCCGGCGAGCCGACGCCGAGCCCGAGCTCGTCGGCGGGGACGAACACGTCGACCCCGGCGTCGAGCGTGAACCCGACGTCGTCCCACGACTCGAGGGTGCCGACGTACTCCTCGCCCGCCTCCAGCCCGCCGTCGTGGGCGACGATCTCGCCCCACGTCTCCGCGAGGACGTTGCGCGCGACCGGCGCGTCCTCGCCCGTCACGTCGACCTGGACGAACTCGTCGTCGCGGACGCCCACCTGCCAGTCGGCGTCGAGCTCGCCGACGTCGTTGGCGACGAGCGAGTTCATGCCGTCGAGCGCCCGCTCGCGGGCGTCGCCCTCCACGTAGCACTTGGTTGCGAGGACGACCATCAGCCGGTCACGTCCACGTTGAGCTCGTCGCGCAGCGCCTCGATGCGCTGGTCCATCGCGTCGCGGAGCCGGTCGTTGTCCATCGCCTCCACCGGGGAGCCGCACTCGGGGCACTCGAAGCCGAAGTCCATCGCCTCGCCGAACTCGAAACGGATCGAACACACCTCACAGAGGTAGAACTCGTGCGTGCGCTCGTACTCCTCGCGCTCCTCTAAGGCCTCGAGCAGCCGGTACATCTCCTCCTGGAGGTTCTCGGGGATGTTGTCGTAGTGGAACGTCCACAGGTACGTGAGCCACCCGGAGTCCTCGTCGCGGACGCGCCGGTACGTCGCCAGGTCGTTCTCGTACAGGATGAACAGCGCGCGCCGCACGTCGTTGAGCTCCAGGCCCAGCTCCTCGGCCAGCTCCTCGTCGGTGACCTCGCCGTCGGGCGGCGCGGCCGCGACCGGCATCCCCGTCGGCCCCACCAGCTCGTGGAGGTACTTCTGGATGACGGGGTCGTTCAGTAGATCCTCAAAAGCCATTACGGGAAACTGGTGGAGGAATCCGGTTAAAACCTCCGAAAGGCGCGGTCACGTTCCCCGCACCGATCCGGGGAGGTCGCCCCCGCGGCCCGCGGTCGACCCACCCGCGGGTCCGGCAGAGCTTTACGGGCCGTGGCTCACACTCGCCCGTATGGCAGACTCGGTCGACGGACGGGGGCGACGCGCGCTCGGGGCCCTCGCGCTCCTCGCGGTCCCGGCGGTGCTGGCGGCGGTCCCGCTGGTCCCGCTCGCCGCGCTGCTCGGCCCCGGCGGACTCGGGCTCGTCCCGGTCGGCGCGCCCGGGGGACTGCTCGCGGCCGTCGTCGCCGGCCCGGCCGCCTCCGCGCTGCTCGGCCCGGTCCTCGTCGACAGGCGGATCGCGCGGCTCCCCGCCGCCGACCTCGACGACCGCCGCGCCGACTTCGTCGCCGACCGCGTCGAGTCGCTCGCGGCCGAGGTCGGCGTCGACGCGCCCGAGGCGACCGCGGTCCGCGCCGACGCCGCGAACGTCGCCGTCGCGGACGGCTACCGCGGGTCGCGGCTGGTGGTGTCGACGCGCCTGCTCGCCCTCCCGAAGGCCGACCGCGACGCCGCGCTGCGCCACGCGCTCGTCAGGCTTCGAACGCGGCAGGCGCTGCTCACGACGGCGACGCTCCCGGCGCTGGCGGCCGTCGAGACCGCGGCGCTGCTCGCGACGCTGCTCGTGGGGCGCCGCGGCGACCGCACCGCCGCGGACCGGCGCGTCAACCGGATCCACGGCTACGAGCCGGACCGCGAGCGCGTCCCGTCGTGGGCGTACGCGGCCGCCGGCGTCTGCTGCTGGCTGCTGCTCCTCCCGGCGTGGATCCCCGCGACGGTCGGCGACCGGCTCTCCGTCGCCGGCGGGCGCCGCGCCGCGGACGCCCTCGTCGCGCGGGCCGGAACCGAGGAGCGGAACGGGCTCGGCAACGCGGTCGCGTTCGCGAGCGACGCCGCGGGCGCCGGCGACTGGCCGCCGCTCCTCGACCGGCTCTCCTTCGTCTCCATGGCCGACGCCGAGACGGGCCGCGTCCGCGGAACGAGCCGGCAGGAGGCCCGGACGCGGCTCGCGCGGCTCCGCTCGAAGCGAGCGTTTTAGGGGAATACGGAGGGCAAAGGGTGGCGGCCGACCGGTCGCGTGGCCCATAGGCCGCGTGGCCCGCAACCCGGTCAGGGGTGCGCCGGGACCTCCAGCCGGATCGTCGTCCCGTTCTCCGCGGTGTCGACGTCGAACTCGCCGCCCGCCTTCGCCACGACCCAGTACATGAGCCAGATGCCGAGCCGGTCGGCGTGGGTCAGCGACGTCTCGCCCGCCTCCAGCACCTGCGTCTCGTGGTCCGGGATCCCGGGGCCGTCGTCCGCGACCTCGATCGCGATCCACCCCGGCGGACGGCGCTCGACGCGCACCTCGACAGACGGCGACGGCGCGTCGTTGTGTTTCACGGCGTTCTCGACCGCCTCCGCGACGGCGACGGGGAGGCCGACGACCGTCACCCCGATCGGATCGTCGTCCGGAAGCGCCAGGGTCACCTCGGCCTCCGGGTAGCGACTGCGGGTCCGGTTCCGGATCTCGATCAGCTCGTCGCGGAGGTCGATCGGGGCGTCGAGCGGGGGCGCGGAGACCGTCTCGTCGACTTTCTGGACGGCGGCCGCGATCCCCGTGAGGTCCGCTGCCGTCTCGGCGATCACGTCGAGTGCCCGGCGTTGCGACTCCTCGTCGGGACCCTTTCGGAGCAGGTCCGCGTACCCCGAAATGAGGTTCATCTTGTTCCGGAGGTTGTGGTTGAGTACCCGGGCCATCACCTCCAGCCGCCGCTCGCGGATCTTCCGATCGGTGATGTCCGTCTGGAACCCGACGAAGTGCGTGGTCTCGCCCGCCTCGTTCCGCAGGGGTACGATCTGGAGCCGGTTCCAGAACTTCTGCCCGTTCGCTCGGTAGTTGAGGACGTCCACGTCGACCGGTCGCTCCTCGTCGAGCCCCCGCCGAATCTCGGCGCGGGTCTCGTCGGCCGTGTCGGGGCCCTGGAGGAACCGGCAGTCCTCGCCGAGCCGTTCCTCGCCGTAGCCGGTCAGCGACTCGAACTCCTCGTTGAGGTACACGAGCGGGTTGTCGTCGCCGTCCCCCGCCCGCGCGAGGGTGATCCCGACCGGCGCCTCGTCCATCGATCGCTCCTTGAGCCGCAGGTCCGCGACGGTCCGTCGGAGCCGGAGCGAGGTCGTCCGGCGCTCGATCAGGTTCGAGACCCGCGTGAGCAGCGCCCGCCGGGCGACAGGCAGCTCGATCACGTCGTCGACGCGCTCCCAGGCGCGGTCGGTCGGCTGCGTCCGGGCGTTCTCCCCGACCAACAGCACGAACGGCAGGAACGCGGGGCCGGCCCGTTCGCGGCGGGCGTCCAGCGCGTCCCCGATGGCCTCGAACGCGCCCGCGTCGAGGAGACAGCAGTCGAACTCGGCGTCGAGCGCGGCGGGGTCGGCCGCGGCCCGGATTCGGTACCGGTCGCTGAGCGCCTCGGCGAGCAGCTCGCGGTCGCGGTCGGCGTCCATCAACAGGAGGACCGTCGCGTCGTCGCCCGACGACGGCGCCTCTCCACGTCTGCGGTCGGCGGTTCGGGCGTCGTCGCAGGCCGAGTGGCTGACATCTGACTCGCCGCCGTCGGCGCCACCGACAACTGGACCCGACTCCGAACCCATCTCCCTTCCAACGGGGCGGGGAACCCACTAAGAACTACCCATTTATATGCCGGTCGAGGGCGACTGGGGAGCTATGACATCGCCAACGGCCGAGCGAGCGTCGACCGGCATCGCCGGGCTCGACGAGGTGCTGTCCGGCGGCCTCATCCCCGCGCGGAGCTACATGGTCCGCGGGCAGGCCGGGAGCGGCAAGACGATCCTGAGCTTCCACTTCCTCCAGCAGGGCGTCGACGAGGGGGAGACGGCGCTGTTCGTCAACCTCGAAGAGGACCTCCGGGACCTGAAGGCGAACGCGGCCGCGCTCGGCTTCGACACCGACGCGATCGAGTTCCTCGATTTGAGTCCGAACGCCGAGGCCTTCGTCGAGGACGAGTCGTACGAGGTGTTCGAGCCCGCGGAGGTGGAGCGCGAGCCGCTGACCGACCGGATCGTCGAGGGCGTGACCGAGGTCGACCCCGACCGCGTCGTCGTCGACCCGCTGACCCAGCTCCGCTTCCTCCTGTCCGACGACTACCAGTTCCGGAAGCAGGTGGTCGGGTTCATGCGATTCTTAAAGGATCAGGGGGCGACGGTGCTTTTCACCGTCCAGAACACGGAGTCGCTGCCGACGGACGACCTGGAGTTCATCACGGACGGGACGATCCGGCTGGACGCGGCGGAGTACGGCAAGACGATCAGCGTGCCGAAGTTCCGCGGGTCGGCGACCCAGAGCGGCGACCACGCCTACCGGGTCACCGACTCCGGCATCGAGGTGTACCCCGCGCTCCAGCCCGGACAGCGCGACCGGGACCTCGAGTTCGAACAGATCTCCTCGGGGATCCCGGAGGTGGACCAGCTGCTCCACGGCGGGATCGAACGCGGCACCGTCACCATCGTGAGCGGGCCGACCGGGGTGGGGAAGACCACGCTGAGCACGCAGTTTATGAAGGAGGCCGCGGGCCGCGGGGAGCGCTCCGTCATCTACCTCTTCGAGGAGAACCGGGAGACGTTCCTCACCCGGTCGCGCGCCGTCAACATTCCGGTCGACGAGATGCTGGAGCGGGGGACCCTCCAGGTGAACGAGGTGGAGGCGCTAGAGCGGTCGCCGCAGGAGTTCGCGCGGATGGTCCGCGACGAGGTCGAGGGCCGGGGCGCCGACATCGTCATGGTCGACGGCATCTCCGGGTACCGGCTGACGCTCCGGGGGGAAGACGAGCAGATGCTCCAGCAGATGCACGCGCTCGGTCGGTACCTCAAGAACGCGGGCGTGACGGGGATCTTCGTCGACGAGACGCGGAACGTCACGGGCGAGTTCCACGCGACGATGGAGAACATCAGCTACCTCGCGGACAACATCGTCTTCCTCCGGCATCTGGAGGTCGACGGCGAGATCCGCAAGGCGATCGGCGTCTTAAAAAAGCGGACGAGCGACTTCGAGCGCACGATCCGCGAGTTCAAGATCACGGAACACGGGATCACCGTCGGCGAGCCGATGTCCGGGCTCCGCGGCATCCTGAGCGGCGCGCCCGAGATCGTCGACCGGGAGCGGCGCGGGGCGGAGCGCGACGACCGCGACGAGTAGCGCGTATCAGTTCGGATCGGCGGGGTCGGAGCCGTCATCGTCTGCGGCCCCTCCCTCCGCGTCGACGACCGTCTTCCCGGTCGCCTCCGGCACCACCCGGCGGTCCGCGTCCGCCCACTCGCGGTCGAGTTCCGCCCCCGCGAACAGGCGGTCGAGGAACACCGCGAGCCCGGCGACCTCGGAGTGCGGCTGGTTCGTCACGCCGACGTTGAAGTCGGCGCGCTCGTACAGCGCCCACGGCACCTTCTCGCCGCCGACCACGACGAGGAGGTCGCGCGGCGGCGACGCCTCTCCGACAACCTCGGGCTCGTCGAGGCCGACCGCCTCGCGGACGTCCGCCTCGACGTCTTGGACGCGCTCGCCGTACATCGTGAGGTGGACGACGACCCCCTCGAAGTTCCGGACGATCGCCTTCTGGTCGTCGCGGAGCTCGACCGCGAACGGCCCGCCGAACCGACCAGTGATGTCGCGGACGGTCTCCGCCGACTGACCGGCGTTGTCGGGGAAGATCACCCGGTCCGCGCCGAGCGCCCGCGCCGTGAGCCCGACGTGCGTCGTCATGCGGTCGTCGCGCCCCGGCCGGTGGCCGTACCGGAGGACGACGACCTCGCGCGCATCGTTCATGCCACGGAGTGCGGGGGCGAGTCGGGTGTCGCTTTCGATGCGAGCGCGCGGGCGGTTCGATCCGTACTCGTGGATCGAAACGAGTAGAGACAGACCGAGGTGACCACGTAACTGAAACCTTCTTGTGGGAGGCGGTCGCGGTATGCGCCATGACGAGCGTCAAGGAGTTCCGCGTCGACGAGCCGGCGACCGCCGACGGGCTCGGCCGGGGGCGGTTCGTCTTCACGGACGCCTACTCGGTGTTCGACTGGGGGCAGATGCCCGACGCGATCCCGAACAAGGGCGCGAGCCTCTGCGCGATGGGCGCGTTCAACTTCGAGCTGCTGGAACGCGAGGGGGTTCCGACGCATTACCGGGGGGTCGCGGATCCGAATCGGGACGCCGACGCGGCCGGCGAGGGCGAGCCCGACATCGTCCCCCTCGACGAGGCGACCGCCCCGCCGACGGAGATGGCCATCGACCTGACGCAGGTGCCGGACCTCCCGTACGAGGGGCCCCACGCCGGCTACGACTACGACGCCTTCCACGCGGCGGGCGGGGAGAACTACCTCGTCCCGCTCGAAGTGGTCTTCCGCAACCGGGTTCCAGTCGGGTCGAGTCTGCGAAGGCGGGCCGACCCCGCGGACTTCGGCCTCGACGACCTCGGCGGCGCCGACGGCGAGTGGCCGGACGAGCCGGTCGACCTCCCGGAGCCCGTCGTGGAGTTCTCGACGAAGTACGAGCAGCAGGACCGCTACCTGACCCGCGCCGAGGCCGACGAGATCGCGGGCGTCGCCGACGTCGATGCGCTGGAGTCGCTCGCGCGCGACGTGAACCGCGTCGTCACCGAGCGCGCCGAGTCCGCCGGCTTCGTCCACGAGGACGGGAAGATCGAGTGCCTCTACGTCGACGGCGAGCTCCGCGTCGCCGACGTGGTCGGTACCTTCGACGAGAACCGGTTCTCCTACGGCGGGCGCGGGATCTCGAAGGAGGTCGTCCGCCAGTGGTACAAGGCGAACGATCCCGACTGGGTCGAGGCCGTGAAGACGGCGAAGGAGTCGGTCGCGGGCCGCGACATCGACGACTGGCGCGAGCTCTGCGACGAGTCGCCCGACCCGCTGCCGCCCGCGGTCGTCGACGCCGTCTCCGACCTGTACGCCGCCGGGACGAACGCCTACACCGGCCGCGAGTGGTTCGACGTCCCCGATGTCGAGGCGGCGCTGGATTCGGTCGACGATTTATAAGGGAACGCGACCGCTGACACCGCGGCGAACGCCGCCAACGCTCCCGTCGCTCATTTATAAATGGCTGATGGTGGATCGACGGCGAACACCTCCAAAGCCCCAGCCGCGAGGCGGGCGCACGCTCGCTGCGGTCCTCGGTCGGTCGCTCGCTTCGCTCGCTCCCGCCCTGCGGTCCTTGCGTCGCCTGCGCCCGCCTCGCGACTGCCCCTTTGAGTCCCACCCGACCGCGACCGCACCGCACCTCACACCTCCCCAGCCTCGTCAGTCGCCTCCGCTTCGCTCCGGCGACTGACTCCCTCGCGCGGTGCTGCTCGGCCGCGGGGCGGCCTCGCAGGCACGCGCCACCGCACCTACGGTTTATAAATGAACAACGCCGTCGCTCACCGGTCTGAACGAGTCGAGACGACGACCCCGTCAGCGCCGCGCCCAGTCGAGCATCCGCGCGTAGAAGGGGTCGGAGCCGAGCGCGTCGGCGTCGCCGACGATCGTCAGCTGCTTTTTCGCCCGGGTGAGCGCGACGTTCACGCGGCGGTGGTCCTCGAAGATGGGGCCGTCGAGGTCGCCGGTCGCCACGAAGGAAACGAGGACCACCTCCTTCGAGGAGCCCTGGAAGCGGTCGACGGTGTCGACGGTCACGTCCGTCCGGCGACCGATCTCCGCGACCTGCGCGCGGAACGGGGCGATCACGCCGATGTCGTCCGGGCCGACGCCCGCGGTGACGTAGGCGTCGACGACCGCCGCGACGCGCTCGGCCTCGCGGACGTTCCGGTTGCCGTCGCGCTCGCCGTCGGGGTCGACGAACCCCACGCCCCCGGTCAGCTCCGGCGCGAGCGCGTCCGGGTCGACGCCGAGGTCCGCGAGCGTCTGCCCGGCCACCTCGGGGGTCGCGGGGCGGAGCGCGCCGTCGTAGAACTCCGCGGAGGCGAACGCCTGGATGCGCTGACTCATCCGGTACTGGCGGTCGAGCATGACGCTCGCGTCCGGGTACGTCTCGATGAGCCGCTGGAAGAGGGAGGTCTGGAGGTCGTTCTCCGCGCGGACGACCGGCGGGAGCTGCTCGTGGTCGCCGACGAGCACGAACCGGTCGGCGCGGTTGATCGCGGCGTGGGTCCCCGGCTCCGTGAGCTGCGAGGCCTCGTCGACGAGGGCCACGTCGAACTCGCACTCGCGCATGACGCGGGAGCCGCAGGCCGCGGTCGTGGCGGCGACGACCGGCGCGTCCCGCAGCTCGGCGGCCTTCGCGTTCGGCTCGCCGCGCTGAACGAGCCGCACGTCCTGCATGTCGCCGCGGACGCCGGTCTCGGTGCCGACCCGCAGTACGTCGTCGAACCCCTGATCGCGCAGGGCTTCGAGCGCGTTGTCGACCGCGCGGTTCGTGAACGCCGACAGCAGCACGCGGTTCCCCTCCGCCACCAGCGCCCGGATCGTCCGCGCGATGGTGTACGTCTTCCCGGTGCCCGGCGGCCCGTGAATCAGCGCGCAGTCCTCGGCGTCGACCGCGAGCTCGACCGCCTCGTTCTGGGCCGCGTTGTTGCCGATGTACGCGTCGGGCGCGTCCGGGTCGTCGGTCCCGGGGCTGCCAGGGGGACGCTCGCTCCGCGCCCGGAACTCGGGCTCTCGCCGGCCGAAGATCACGTCCTTGCGGTCGGACTCGCCCTTCAGGACCGCGTCGTGGAGCGCGGTGAGCGAGCGGTCGACGGAGATCTCGGAGGGGTAGACGTCGAGCCGGCGCACCTCGACCGGCTCGTCCGTCTCGACGACGACCTCGTCTTTCCCGAGTTCGGTGATCCGTCCGAGCTCCGCGTGCCCCGAGACCGGGTCGCCGTCGCTCGCGAGCGCCACGTCGCCCTCGCGGAGCTTCGAGACGGCGTCGCCCGGCTTCCGGGCGCTGAGCTCCCACCGGGCGTCGTCGATCTCCGTCTGCGCGACGGGCTCTAAGTCGATCAGCGCGCGGTCGTCGGCCGCCCGCTCCTCGGGGGTCTGCTCCCACAGCTTCCGGTACTCGGCGTGGGTCTCCCGGCGCTCCTCTTCGAGCGCGGTGTAGAAGCGGTCGAAGTAGTCGCGCTCCGCGTCGGGCACCGGCGTCCCGACCTGTCCCGCCTTCGACTCCTGATCGAGGCGGCCGGAGACGACCATACACGTGTCCTGCTCGAAGCAGTAGCTACACGTCGCGTCCGCCTCGTACCCCGTCGGGACGGTGGGGCGCTCGCCGCGGTCGTTGAGCGCGCGCCACTCCATCGCGGCGAGGGCGTTGCGCTCGCGCACGACGAACTCCAGGAAGCCGCGCCCGACGGTGAACTCCTTGGCGGGCGCGAGGTCGCCCGACTCCTCGTTGCGGTCGAGGGCGGTGTTCTTCGTGTACAGCAGGGTGCCGATGTCGGGGTCGACGCCGCGCTCGTCGAGCATCAGCGCGTAGCAGGCGGCCTGGACTTTGTCGTGGAACCGCGGCTCGCGCTTGGTGTTCTTCCCGGTCTTCAGCTCGACCGGGGTGCCGCGCCGGAGCGCGTCCGCGCGCCCTTTTAAACCGAAGGTGGGCGAGATGAGGGTGAACTCCGACCGCCACGTGTCCTCGTCGCTCAGGGTTCCCTGCGCGAGCCACCCTTCGACGGCGGCGGCGTTGCGGCGCACCTCGTCTTCCACCTCCTCCGTCTCGTAGCCGAGGAGGCCGAGTTCGAGCCCCGCCTCGGCGACGCGGTCCTTGACGGACTCCTCCAGCTCCATCCCCCGGAGCAGGTCTCCGAACACCTCGTGGACGATGGTCCCCTTGACGACCGGGTAGTTGAGCGGGATCCCCGAGAGCTTATTTAAATAGTACATCCGCGGGCACTGGACCCACGACCGGATCCCGGTCACGTCGACGAGAAAGTCGGGCTGGAGGACGACCCACGACTCGTCGGTCGTCGCGTACCCCGTCTCGCCGCGGTACTCCTCTTCCTCGGGGTCGGTGACGAGCAGCTCCATCCCCGGCTCCGCGTGCTCGGCCGTCTCCGTCCACTTCCCCCACAGCGTCACGTCGACCGGGTCGCCCGCGCCGCGGTCGGGCCGGACCCGCAGCTCTCGGAGGTCGCGCTCGCCGTACGACGTCGACACCGTCCGCGCCTCCCCGACGGAGACGATCGGCCCGCGAACGTTCACGTCCCCGCTCGGCGGCGGCACCGAAAAACGCTGTCGGTGGGGGCGGTCGGCCGTCGCCCCCGCGCACGACTCCGTCCGCCCCGATCCGCCGCCACCGACACGCTCTTGCGCTCGCGCGACCGACGAGTCGACCGACATGCGCGTACGAGACTGGGACGACATCCTCGCGGACGTCGCGAGCGACTCGACCGACCCCGACGGCTGGCGCGCGGTCGCCGGCTCCCGCGAGGGCGGGCTCGGCGAGGACCTCTACTTCGGCCACCCGAGCGTCGGCCTCTACCACCTGAAGACGTACGCGAAGAACCCCCGCGACCTCCGCGGCGTCGGCGCACAGGTCGCCCGCAAGGTCGACGACGACCTCGACCCGCTCCTCCCGGACGCCGACAGCGACGGGCGGTTCGCGGTTCGGTCGGCGCCCGAAGACGAGGAGCACGCCGAGGAGATGGCCACCCGGCTCACGGAGACGCTGAAGGTCCACGCCGAGGCGCCCACCGACCCGGACCACCTCTTCGAGGACGTGATGGAGGCGGTCGAGTCGCCCGCGTTCGGTCCGATGGAGTACGAGTTCGACGGCCGGCCGGACGAGCTGGACGAGCTCTCCGAGGCCTTCGAGGCGGCCGAGGAGCTGCTCACGAGCGAGCTCGACGACCTTATCGAAGACGACGACATCGACCGCGGCTTCCACTGACTCCCGGGCGACCGCCGCAACCGACCCGACCGCTCGGCCCGTACGGACCGAGTCGCGCCGAACGCCGGCGAACCGGTTTTGTCGCTCCGCCGTCAACACCGGGTATGGGACTCAAAGAAGACACGGCGAACGGCGTAATATCGCTCGGCATCGGCGTCGCGGTCACCTGGCTCACCGCCGGCGACGGCGACCACGACACGGCGGACCTCCTCGTCGCGGTCGCGATCAGCTCGTTCCTCTCGGGCTTCTTCACGAGCTACTTCGCGAAGTGACGCGCGGAGCGGCGCCGCGTGGACCGTCGCCGGCGGTCCCGTGACGGCGCTCTCAGTTCTCCTCAGATCGCTGTCACCCAGGCGCGGTACTCTTCGTCGAGCTCGTACACCTCGCGGAACGCGCGCTCGATGAACCCCGCGACGCGGTTCGCGTCCGACCGCGCGGTGACGACGGCGTTCGTCCCCTCCGCCTCCTCCGGGCTGACGAGCTCGTCGATCCGGAACTCGGGAAACTCGGAGAGCAGGTCCTTCAGGCGGTCTAACTCCTCGTCGGTACAGTCCATGATGAGCTCCGTCCCCGCGAGCTGGATCCACGGGGGCACCTCGCCGCCCTCGGTGTCGTCGCTGTCGGGGTCGACGTCGACGGTCATCACGTCACCGGAGCGCGCGCGGTGCGCGGCCGCGGCGTCGGCGAACAGCTTCAGCCGCTCCGCTTCCGTCGCGGCGTCGAATCTGGTCATACCACCGCTCGGCCGCGACGGGGCTTAAAAATCCGCACTCCGGGCCGGCGCGGCGTCCCGCCACCGACCGCGTCGAGTGGAACCTACTCTCGCTCCGTTTCCGCCAGCACGTCGTCGACGAGCGAGCGCGTCCGCTCGGCCTCGGCGAGGCGCCCGTCGGCCTCGCCGCGCTCGATCAGGGCGAGGTCGTCGCCGTCGAGCTCGTGGCGGACCTCCGCGGCCCGGCGGAGCCGCTCGTACTCGTCGCTCCGCGCGAGCTCCCGGACGGAGCGCAGGGTCGCGACGACCTCGTCGTCCGCGATCCGACCGACTAGGGGAACCAGCTCGTCGATCTCGTAGGCGAGCTCGTCGCCCGGCTTCGGCGGCCAGTCGAGCGTCAGCGGCTCGCCGTCGAGCCGTTCGAGGTACGTCCGGTGGACCGCGACCGCGGTGCGGAGCGCCCCCGGGTCGTCGACGTAGTGCTCCAGCTTGGAGTTCGTGTAGTCGGCGTACTCCAGCAGCGTCGCGGGCGGCTCCTCGCCGGCCGCGTGCGTCTCGACGTACTCCGCGAGGTCGGTCGGCGGCACGTCGACGTCGACGAACGGGGTCGCGTCCGCGCGGTCGAGGAAGTCGAACACCTCGCGGGCGGACGCCGACTTGAAGAACTCGCGGAACGCCTCCCGGACCGACTCGTCGTACGCCTCGATCGGGTCGCGGAGGCGGTCGAGGTCGGCGTCGAGGTCGGCGTCGGCCATCTCCGCGACCTCGCGGAGCTCGTCGAGCCGCGAGTCGAGGCGTTTGCGGGCCTCGCGGGCGTCCTTCCGGGCCGCCCGGTAGTCGTCGACCGCGTCGTCGTGCGCCTCAAGCAGGTCGACGAACTCCCCGGCCGGCTCCAGCGCCTCGCGGGCGGCCGCGAAGTCCGACTCCGAGAGCCGGCGCTTGTCGACCGCCTCGTCGGCCGCCTCGAAGGCGTCGGCGGCCGGGAGGTCGTCGTCGACGTCGGCCGCGTCGTCGAACTCGCCCCGGAACCGGACGTACGACTCGAAGTCGCCGGAGCCGACCGCGTCCTCCTCGTACCGATCGAGGATCCGGTGGGCGCGGCGGTAGGCGTCGGCCGTCGCCTCGACGCGGTCGCGCCCGTAGCCGTCGATCCGCTCCTCGATACGCCGGAGCTCGTCGTAGCGCTCGCGGAGCCGCGCGGCCGCCTCGCCCGCCTCGGCGACGGGGTCGTCCGCGGCGTCCGCTCCGCGCCCCTCGTCGCCTCGCCGCGCCGTCCCGCCGGCACCCTCGGCCATCGGTCAGTACACCTCGTCCGGGTCGAAGACGCGCTCACCGACGTGTTCGCCGTCTATCGTCCGGTGGAAACACGACCGGTGGCCGGTGTGACAGGCGCCGCCCGCCTGGTCGACGAGGTACAGGAGGGTGTCGGCGTCGCAGTCGACCCGGACCTCACGGACCGACTGGGTGTGGCCGGAGGTGCCTCCCTTGTGCCATAGCTCCTCGCGGGACCGGGAGTAGTAGTGGGCCTCGCCGGTCTCGCGGGTCCGCGAGAGCGCCTCGGGCGAGACGTACGCGAGCATCAGCACCTCGCCGGAGTCGGCGTCCTGGGCGACCGCCGGGACCAGCCCGTCCTCGCCGAAGTCGACGTCGATCGGCTCGGCCTCCGCGTCGGCGTCACTCATGCCTGTCCGGAGGCGTGGCGCTCGAATAGTCCTTGTGTCTGCGGTCACCGCGCGGGAGCGCCTGCCGCGAGCCGCCTCGGGCGCGCTACCCGTCGCGGGCGCCTCGGGTGCGCTATCCCAGCCGCAGGACGAGCGCGTCGCCGTCGGCGTACGCGTCCGGCCGCCGCTCGACGACCTCGAAGCCGAGCGATTCGTAGAGGGAGAGCGCCGCGTCGTTGTCCGGGTGCGCCTGGAGCGTTACCGGGCCGTCGGCGTCGGCGATGGCCGCGCGGAGGAGCCCGCGAGCGCGCCCCTCCCGGCGGAAGGGGGGCGCGACGACGAGTTCGGCGAGGTGAACGCCCGGTCGGTTCGGCGCGTCCACCGGGAGCAGGTAGCCGACGACGCGGCCGTCGGCGACGCTCACGCGGGCGGCGCCCACCGCGAGCCCGTACTCCAACAGGTCAGGGCTCGGCTGCCGGAGGTGCGACTGGAGCTCGCGGATCCGGTCGGCGTCGGCGGTCCGTCCCTGGCGGACTCGGGGGTCTCCGCCCGCCATTCACACCACCGCCCAGCACGCGACAGCGACGACCGCGCCGCCGAGCGTCGCGAGGAAGTTCACGGCCTGATTGCCGACCCGGTCGCCCTCGATCAGAGCGCCGAGGAGGCTGTCGACGGTCATCCCGGCGACGCCCGCGGCGACGACGGCCCCGCCCGCGGCGACGCCGCCCGCGGCGACCGGGTCGAGCACCGGCGCCCCGCCGGCGGCGAGGGCGCCGACGAGGAGGGCGCCGGAGAGGCCCGCCAGCTCGCCCTGCCAGGTGATCGCGCCGTCGGTGCCGGGCTCGACGCGGCGGAGCGTCGTCACCAGCCGCGGCCCGTCGTAGAGGCCGCCGATCTCCGAGGAGAGCGTGTCGGCCATCGCGGTCGCCGTCGCGCCCGCGAACGCGAACCCGAAGGGGGCGGCCGGGACGGCGAGGTGCGGCGCGGCCGCGTAGCCGACCACGGCCGCGAGCGCGACCGCGGAGTTCGCCAGCACGTTGCCGGTGCCGCGGGCCCCCTCGTTCTCCTGGGCGACCCCCCGGGCCGCCTTCTCGTCGAACCGGTACTTCGAGGCGAGGCCGCCGACCGCGTAGAAGGACATGAGGGTGAGGAACCAGCCGACGCCGCCGAGGACGACGGCGAGCAGCGCCGAGACGACGCCGGTGAGCATCCCCGCCACCGAGGCGGTGCCGATGGCGAAGGAGACGTAGCCGAGCGCGCCGGTCACCGCGAGGCCGGCGACGATGAGCGGGGCGTCGACGGTCGGCTCTAAAGCGAGGAACCCCCACGTCGCGAACGCGACGAGGATCGTCGTGATGTGCGCGTCCCGGGAGAACACGAGCGAGCGGACCAACGCCGCCGTCAGCGCGGCCGCCGCGGCGAGGAAGACGAGGAGGGGAACCGTCTCCGCGTCGACGGGGGCGCCGGTCTGGAGCCGCACCCCGACCTGTCCGGCGAGGGCGGCGGCCGTCCCGGCGGCGACGTAGCCGGCGACGAGCGGGAACTCGTCGGTCGTTCGGCGGGAGACGAGCGACCGACCGAGGCGACCGACGCCGACGGCGAGCGCCGCGGCCGCGAACGCCTCGTACGGCAGCGGCGCGCGCGGCAGCGAGGCGAACAGCGCGAGGCCCGCGCCGGCGAGCGCGAAGGAGACGAACCCGTAGAGGCGCTCTTCCTCGCGGTCGCCGGGCAGCGCGAGCGTCTCGAACCACTCCCCGTCGCGGACGCCGAAGAAGGCCGCGCCGGCGACGGCGAAGAAGGGGACGGCGGCGGCGGTCTCGAGCGACGGCGCGAGGACCGCGAGCGCGGCCACCGCGGCGAAGACGCTCGCGCGTCGGAGCCTCCGTATCACACCCTCGGCTACCCCCGACGACCACTTAACGGTCCCGACAGCCGTCGGGCGGTCGCTCGCGGACCGAAGCGGCCGCGACGCCGCTCTCAGTACCGGTACTCGTTGAACCGGACCGCGTGTCCCTCCAGCACGCGGACGGACTCCTCCGGGTCCTCCTCGTCGTCGCCGGTCCGGTCCTCGTGTGAGTCAAGCACTCCCATACGCGAGCCGAGCGGTCGCTCCCACATAACTGTTACCCACGCGGCGGAGGTTGTCGGCGGCGGTCGCGGCGCGGCTCAGCCGATGACGCGGTCGATCTCGCCGAGATGGTCGATCACGTGATCCGGTTCGATCTCCGAGGCCGCGAGGTCGTCGTCGTCGGTGACGCCCGAGCGGACGAGGACGGTCGTCATCCCGGCGCGCTCGCCGAGCGCGACGTCCGTGTCGAGCCGATCGCCGACGACGAGACACTCCTCGGCGGGGTAGGGGAGCCGCTCGCGCACCATCTCGATCGCGGTGTCCGAGGGCTTGCCGAGGACGGCGTCGGGCTCGCGCTCGGCGACGCCCGCGATCGCGTTGATCACGGCGCCGGACCCGGGTACGTCGCGCTCGGGCGCCGGGATCACTACGTCCGGATCGGTGCCGATGAACGGGATGTCGCGCTCTAAGGCCCACAGCGCGGTACAGAGGTCGTCGTAGTCGAACTCGTGGTCGATGGAGGCGACCAGGGCGTCGGCGGCGTCGACGTCGTCGGTCGTCGAGAGCCCGGCCTCTGCGAACTGGTCGAGCAGTCCCGGGGCGGCGATACAGAGCAGGTCGTCGTCAGCGTGGTGCGCTCGGAGGTACCGCGTCGTCACGCTGCCCGCGGTGAAGACGCGGTCGGCGTCGACGTCGTACCCCGCCGCGCCGAGGCGGTCGACGTACGCCGGCGGCGCCTTCGTCGGGTTGTTCGAGACGAACAGGGGCTCGATTCCGGCCTCGCGGAGCCACCGGTACCCCGCCGGGGCGCCCGGGATCGGATCGTCGCCGCGCACGACCGTGCCGTCGACGTCGATGACGGCGCCGCTGTATATCATACCTCGAATGCGGGCGCCACGGCCGTAGGGGTTGCGCCCGGGCTCGGGGACGGAGCGAGGACGGGATGACCGGGCGGGTCGAGGACGGGATGGCCGGGCGGGTCGAGGACGGGATGGCCGGGCGGGTCGAGGACGGGATGACCGGGTGGGTCGAGGATCACGAACCCGGTACCGGTTCCACCTTCGGTATAACGGAAGGGTAAAGCGGCAGCGTTCCGTATCGATGTTCACTGTGACGACGACTCAGGTGACCCTCGTCCAGATCGACAACTACGGGCCGTGGACGACGACGCCGGAGCCGCGCCGAGAGATGGACCTCCAGACGCTCCAGTCGCGGCTGTTCGCCGACGTCGCCCAGTTCCTCGGCCACCGCGACGCCTACGTCTTCTTCACCCGCTTCGACAACATGATCGCGGTGACGAACGGCGTCGACGGCGCGGCCCACGCGACCCTTCAGGAGTCGATCGGCAACCGCTACCCGGTCAGCGTGAGCCTCGGGACCGCCGTCGCCGAGCGCCCCGTGGACGCGCTCGAAGCGGCGAACCGGCGGCTTCAGACGGAGGGGAGCGCCCAAGACGAGAGTCGGACCGAGGTGCTCGCCGGGGAGTACCTCTCGGAGACGGACCGGTCGGACCTCCAGGTCGCGCACTTCGACGTGGTCAACGCGACCGGCAAGTACACCGACCGCCTCAACGAGTTCGACACGTTCATCAACATCGAACGGGCGTACGGCTCGCTGATGCGCCACCTCCGCGAGGCGCACGGCGCCCTCTCCTTCTTCGTCGGCGGCGACAACGTCGTGGCCGTCTGCCCCGACCTCCCCGAGTCGGCGTTCTCGTCGGCGGTCGCCCACGTCGCGGACGACGTCGACATCGAGCTTCAGGTCGGCGTCGGCCGCGGTGCCTCCGCCCACGAGGCCGGCTTCGCGGCCAAACACGCGCTCGAAGACTGTCGCCACGACGGGACGAGCGTCGAGCTGTTCGGCGCGCCCGCGGTCAGCGATTAGCCGGACCGGCCGCGGAGTCGGTCCGTTTCGCGGTGCCGAACGGCAGAATCAAATCTGATAATTTCGGTGCGGGGTTTTTATACACCCGCCGGGAACCCCCGGTTAGCATGTCAGAGGAGATAGTGTTCGTCTGTACGGCGGACGGCTGTGACGAGGGCCCGTGGGAGGGCTCGCACGACGCGATGGCACACTGCTCCGAGCATCCGGACCACGGCTACACCGGGATGCCGCGGTCGGAGATCGACCCGACCCGCGAGGTCATCCCCGCGACCGCGACGCGGAAGCGCGACAACCGCAATCTCCAGCACAAGGGGCACCCGAAGGGTGCGTACGCGCAGAACGACTGACGAGTCCCGACGGGCGAGCCGCGACTCCGGCGTCCGTCCCAGACGCTGGGAGCGGCTTCCCGTCCTCTCTGCGGGGCGCCACGAGGAGTCGCCCCGCTGAGCCGCGTTCTCCTCCCGCTCCGAGTGCCGATCCGGCACCGATCCGACGCCGTTTATGAGCGGGCCGGACGTAGGAGCCGGCATGGTCTCGGAGATCTTCGATCCCGACGCGTGGGAACCCGTCACCGACGAGTTCGACGACATCACCTACCACCGCGCCGTCGACGTCCCCGCGGTCCGGATCGCCTTCGACCGGCCCGCGGTCCGCAACGCGTTCCGGCCCGGCACGGTCGACGAGCTGTACGCCGCGCTCGATCACGCGCGCAAGCAGGCCGACGTGGGGACCGTCCTCCTCACCGGCAACGGCCCCTCCGAGAAGGACGGCGGCTGGGCGTTCTGCTCCGGCGGCGACCAGTCGGTCCGTGGCGGCTCCGGCTACGAGTACCGCGACGACGACGAGGCGGGCGACGACGACGACGACCTCGTCCGCGAGGCGCGCGCGGGTCGGCTCCACATCCTCGAAGTGCAGCGGCTGATCCGCTTCATGCCCAAGCCCGTCGTCGCGGTCGTCCCCGGCTGGGCGGTCGGCGGCGGCCACTCGCTGCACGTCGTCTGCGACATGACCCTCGCCAGCGAGGAGCACGGGAAGTTCCTCCAGACCGACCCCGACGTGGGCTCGTTCGACGGCGGGTTCGGCTCCGCGTATCTCGCGAAGCAGATCGGCCAGAAGAAGGCCCGCGAGGTGTTCTTCCGCGGGAAGACCTACTCCGCCGAGGAGGCCGCCGACATGGGGATGGTCAACGAGGTGATTCCGCACGAGGAGTTAGAGGACGTGGCGCTGGAGTGGGCCGACGAGATGACCCGGAAGTCGCCGACCGCGATGCGGATGCTGAAGTACGCGTTCAACATGGCCGACGACGGGATGGTCGGCCAGCAGGTGTTCGCCGGCGAGGCCACCCGGCTCGCGTACATGACCGAGGAGGCCCAGGAGGGCCGCGACGCGTTCTTAGAGGGCCGCGAACCGGAGTTCCGCGACTACCCTTGGCACTACTGACGGCAGAGCGGAGGAGTCACTGTTACTGACGGCAGAGCGGAGGAGTCACTGTTACTGACGGCCGAGCGGAGGAGTCACTGTTCGAGCGGGCTTCGGTCGGGCGTCGCCCCGCGACGCCGAGCCAGCCGTCGCAGGAACCGATAGACCGGGAAGAGGTAGTCCTCGAACCGCTCGTAGACGCCGCTCCGGCTCGCGTAGACGATCACCGGGACGTCCGCCGCCCGCGCGGTCCGAATCACCGCGTCGGGCGTGCTCCCGAACACCCACTGGCGGAACCGCCGGTCGCGCGACGCCCCGATCACGAGGAGCCCGCCGGCCTCGGCGGCCGTGTCGACGAGGCCGTCGGCGATCGTCCCGGCCTCGACGCTCATGACGCGGAGGTCCTCGACGCCGTTCAGCTCGGACACGGTCGTCGCCGGGTCCTCCGGCGGCTCCTCGCCCGCGGGGTCGACCGTGATGACGTTCACGTTCGTTCCCTGTCGGCCCAGCACTCGAACGACCGACAGCGCGGCGCGGTGGTGCGGGCCGCCGCCGGCGCCCACGTTCACCGTCTCGACCGTCTCGCCCTCGTACCCGCTCGTGAAGACGACGTCGCACGGCGCGCCGTACTCGACCTCTCTGGTGATCTCCTCGCTCTCCTCGGGGTACCCCATCAAGATCAGGTCGGATCCCTGGTTCCGGGCGGTGTTGTTGATGTCGAACGCGATGTTCCGGCAGGTGTGGGCGGTCACCGTGTACTCCACGGGGTGGTCGTCGGCCGCCAGCTCCTCCGTGATGCGGTCCGCTCGGTCGGTGGCGATGTCGCTGACGACCTCGTGAGGCGTCTGCTCCGGGATCTGCGTCACCGTGAGGACCGTGACCGCCACGTCCCGGTCGCTGCCGGACGCGAGTACGTCCGCCAGTTGGAGGTACTTCGCGGCGTTCTCCGGCCGCGCGACCGGGATCAACACCCGGAACGGCCCCGACTCACCTTCGCCGGCCGCCGTCCCGCCGGAGGCGACGGTCTCGTCGGGCGCCAACTCGTCGGATGTCGCCTCGTCGGGTGCCGGCTCGTCGGATGCCGCCTCGTCGGGCGCCGCCGCGGTGTCGGACCCCGGAACCTCCTGAATGAGGTCTTCGACCGCGGGGGCGCCGCCCCAGACGAGGTAGGCGACGACCAGCAGCCCCGACAGCAGCAGTCCGATCGCGACGCCCCGCCTCGGGAGGTTGTACACCAGCCCGAGGTTCGCGGCGACCCCGACCAGCGGCACGAGGGGGACGCCCGGAACCCGGAAGCCGCGTTCGACGTCCTCGAACCGCCGCCGATGGACGATGAGCGCGACGTTGACGACCGCGAGCGGGAGCAGCAGGTTCAGCGTCGCGAATCCGGTGAGCGCGTTGAGCCCGAGGTCGATACCCGCCAGCCCGTCCTCGGCGGGGAACACCGCGATGAACGCGACGATCAGCGCGACGATCACCCCCGTCGCGGTGGCCACGCTCCAGAACGGCGTGCTGTACTCCGGATGGATGCGGGCGAACGGCCGCGGGGCCTGCCCCTGCCGGCCCATCAGCGACCCGATCGACGACGCCGCGAGGATCGACGCGTTCGACGCGGACACCATCGAGAAGACCGCTCCCGCGACGATCAGCGACTGCCCGACGGGGCCGAGGAAGCCCTCAGCGACCCGTCCCATGGCCGTCTCGCCCTCCCGCGCGATCACCTCCGGCGGCACCGGCGAGTTGGTCATCGCGATGATCACCAGCGCGTACAGGACGGTGACCGTGACGATGCTCGCCGCGATGGCCCGCGGGACGGTCTTGCGGGGTTCGATTATCTCCCCGGCGCTCGCCGCGATCGCCGAGAACCCGAAGAAGGTGATGAACGCCAGCGCCGCGACCGAGAGGATGCCGACGACGTCCGTCGAGAACTGCGCCGCGAAGGTGCCCACGGCGGCCGTGGGGCCGCGGAACGCGAACGCCCCGGCGATGAACGCGAAGAGCACGGCGACCTTCGCGCCCGAGACGAGGAGCTGGAAGGTTCCGGACTCCTCCGTCCCCCGGCTGTTCAGGACGCCGAGGAGGACCGCCGCGGCCACGCCCGCGGTCCCGTGCGGCAGCCAACCGAGCGACTCGGGGATGATGAACCGGACGAACCACTCGTCCATCGTCGCGAGGTAGAAGGCCGTCGTCCCGGTGTAGCCGAGGAACAGCGACGCCCCGATCCCGTACGTGAGGAGGTCCCGGCCCTCGAACGTCCGGGAGGCGAACAGGTAGCCGCCGCCGTTCTCCGAGTAGATCGAGGCGAACTCCGAGTAGGCGGCGGCCGTGATCCCGGCGATCACCGCGGCGATGACGAAGGAGATCACGGCGCTCGACCCGATCCGGGCGACGGCGGCGCCCGAAAGCGAGAAGATCCCCGCCGCGATCATCGTTCCGAGCCCGATCGCGAAGGCGATCTTGAAATCGAGCGTTCGAGTGTGCTCTACCACGACGACCACTCCCGTGACGATGAGTTGCTGTTCATGATCCCGATCCGCGAGAGGAGCGCCCGGCGGTCCCTCCCGACGCCGTTCAGTCTGCCGTCCCGTAAACTACGGTCTCTGTTAAACCCCAGTGGTCTCGGCGCAGACCCGATCCACGGGCGCCGACGGTCGTCGGACTCGACCGGCGTCGACGGACGCTGGACCCGACCGACGCGCCGGCCGCCGGCTCGGACCGACGCCGACGGATCAGTCGTCGTCGCCGACGATCCCCTCCGCGACCGCCATGTCGTCGACGGTGGGGTCGTCCTCGGACGCCCGCAGGACGAACCGCTTCCGGATCAGGTCGGCGACGTAGATCGCGGTCCCGGCGATGATCAGCGTGTCGCCGGGGAGCCGCGCCCAGAACAGCGTCTGGACGATGTCCCGCTCGTAGAACGCGAGGCTGCGGGCCGCGGCGTAGCTCTCCGTGAACGCGACGTCGAGCTGGAGGAAGCCGACCGGGAGGACGGAGACGAACACCATCAGCGCGAGCCCGACGTTCCAACACCAGAACGACGCCCGGAGCCACGAGCCGTCCCAGCGCTCGGGGTCGATCGACAGCTGGAGCATGTACGTCACCATGCCGAGCGCGAGGAAGCCGAACGCGCCGAACATCGCGGCGTGCGCGTGGCCGACGGTGAGGTACGTCCCGTGCTCGTAGTAGTTGATAAGCGGGAGGTTGATGAAGAAGCCGAGCACCCCCGCGCCGACGAAGTTCCAGATCCCGCTGGCGACGATGAACATGAACGGCAGTTTGTACGGGAACCCGCCGCTCTCCGTCATCGCGCGGTACTGGCCGATCGCCTCGTAGAGGATGAAGATCAGCGGCAGCAGCTCCAGCGTCGAGAAGACGCTGCCGATCGGCACCCAGTAGTCGGGCAGCCCGATCCACCAGTAGTGGTGCGAGACGCCGATGACGCCGGTGCCCATCACGAGGAGGGCCTGTAGCATCACCGCCTTCTCCGCGCTGCGTCGCGTGAGGAGGTTCATCGACACCAGCGTCAGCCCGATGATGGCGACGATGAAGAACTCGAAGGCGCCCTCGACCCACATGTGGACGACCCACCAGCGCCAGAACTCCGTGACGGCGATGTTCGTCGAGGGCGTGAACATGAACCCGGCGACGAACAGCAGCGTGATCGAGCCGCCGGCGTAGAGGATCATGTGCGCGAGCCCGTAGGCCGGCTCGCGGTCGAGCAGCGGCTTGAGCCCGCGGATCGCGAGAATCGCCCAGAGGACGAACCCGGCGAGCAGGCCGGCCTGCCACACCTTCCCGACTTCGAGGTACTCTAACCCCTCGTTGCCGAGCAGCCACCAGAGCTCGCCCGGGAGGTAGCCGTTCGCGCCGAGCCAGATGCCGCCCATCCCGCCGACCACGACGACGACGAGCGCGCCCAGCAGGACGCTCACGTACGTCCCCTGCCGCTTCGGCTCGTGGCCGGTGAGCAGCGGCGGGAGGAACAGCCCGGCGCCGAGCCACGTCGACGCGATCCAGAGGATGCCGAGGTCGATGTGCCACGTCTTCGCGATGGAGAAGGGGAGAATCTGGAGGATGTGTATCCCGAAGATCCGTTCGATCCCGAAGAAGCCGGCCCGCTCGATGTAGAAGTGCGCGAGCAGGCCGCCGAGCAACACCTGCGCCATGAACAGCCCCGCGGCGACGGGGACGAACCGGAGCGCGGCGCGCTGGCTCGGGAAGACGCTCACGTCGCCGGGCTCGGGCACCGAGATCCCCGCCGCGGACGGCTCGGGGAGCTTCACCGATTTATAAAGGAGGATCGCGGCGCCCGCGGCGCCGACGAGCAGCACCATGGCGATCACGCTCCAGATCATCGCCGAGCCGGTCGCGTCGTTGCCGGCGCCGGGCGCGTACGGCCACTCGTTGGTGTACGAGTGGTCGGCGTTCGGCCGGTCGGTGTGCGAGAACCACGCGGTCCACAGCGCGAAGTCGGCGAAGTCCTCGGCCTCCTCCTCCGAGCCGATCATCCCGACCGGGACGCCCCGGTCGTGGTCGCCCTCGTGGTAGCGCTCGACGTACGTCTCGCGCACCCGCTCGTGGGCGTACAGCTCCGCGGCGGAGTACTCCACGACGTCGCCGCCGTCGTGCGACTGGTCGAGCTCGTCGCGCACCAAGGCGTCGACGCGCGACTGCTCTCCCGAGTCGAGGGCGTCGTACGCCGCGCCGTACTCGGCGTCGGCGTAGTACTCGCGCATGTGCCGGGTCTTCAGCTCCAGCGTCTCGGCGGTGTAGTCCTCGCCGTAGTACGCGCCGTTACCGAGTATCGACCCGTGGTTCATCAGCCCGTACTGTTGGAACGCCTCCTTCCCGTCTTGGACCTCGGCCCCCGTGACGACCGTCTCGCCGTCGGGACCGACGACCTCGTCGGGTATCGGCGGCGCCTCCTGATACGCGAACCACGCCCCGGCGCCCATCACGACCAGGTTGAGCAGGAACGCCGCGACGATCACCTTCGCGATCGTCTTTCTCGTGAGTCGCATGTGCGAACGTCCCGTCGAGACGTCCTATGCGTTTAGCGGCAACATGTTCGGTCGAATTCCCGCCGCTCGGAAGCGCTCCAGTCGGGCGGGCTCTCGCGAACATGTTCGTCCCCCGGCTTACCCGGAACGGTGCCGTACGTACGCGCATGGCCCGATCCAGCGAGATGGCCGAGCCGTCCCCGGCCGAAGCGGAGACCGAGGCGAGCCCGGACGACTCGGAGGCGACCGCGACCGAGGCGGAGACGACCGTCACCGTCCGGTGTACCGGTCACGTGCGCACGGAGCTCGACGTGTACGAGTTCGAGTACACGTTCGAAGGCGACACGCTCCGCGCATTCCTCGACGAACTGTTCGAGGACTACCCGCAGCTCCAGGACATGCTGATCGCGGAGTCGGAGTCCGACGCGACCCACAGCGGCTGGGCGCCGACGCCGGAGGAGCTGCCGGGCACGTGGTCGAAGAACCCCGTCGGCGAGCAGACCATCGCGTACGCCCGGATCCTCGTCAACGGCCACTTCAACGAGAACGAGAACGGCTTCGACACGAAACTGGAGGAGGGCGACCGCGTCGCCTTGGTCTACCCGTTCATGTTCTGCTGTTGAACGCGGTATCGGGGCCGCGGCGAACGCCGCCGCCGACTCGGGCGCTATTTATAAACGACAGACCGCTGATCGGCAGTGAACGCCACCAACGCCTCTATCGCTTATTTATAAACAACTCACCGTAGCCCGACAGCGGGCATCGCTATCGTGCGGATCGTTCATTTATAAACGGCCGGGTACGGATCGACGGCGAACACCGCCAGGGACTCAACGACCTGCTTATAAATAATCGAGCGAAGATCGACCGCGAACACCTCCAAAGCCCCAGTCGCGAGGGGGGCGCACGCTCGCTGCGGTCCTCGGTCGCTCACTCCGTTCGCTCCCTGTGGTCCTTGCGTCACCTGCGCCCCCCTCGCGACTGCCCCTTTGAGTCCCGCCCCCCTCCGCTCGCCTCCTCCCCCCTCCCCAACCTCGTCGCTGGCGGCGGGCGCCGCCAGCGACTCCCTCGCGCGGGCTCCTCGCGGCCGCCTTCGGCGGCCACTCGGAGGCACGCGCCGACCGCACCGCGGTCTATTTATAAGCAATCGTCGTCGCTCGCGGACTGCTCGCCACAGGAGTGCGGGGAAGGGATTCGAACCTCACTCACTCCGCTCGCTGCGCTCGCTCACCTCCCGCTCCCTGATTCGAATCCCTTCTGTGCCCAGTGCTGTCGCTCACGTATTGTTCGCGACAGCAATGCGGGGGAAGGGATTCGAACCTCACTCACTCCGCTCGCTGCGCTCGCTCCGTTCCCTGGTTCGAATCCCTTCCAATCCGAGACGCGGCGCTCACGGTGTGTGAGCGCCGCGACATGCGGGGGAAGGGATTCGAACCCTCGAACCTCTACAGGAGCGGATCTTAAGTCCGCCGCTTTTGGCCAGGCTCAGCCACCCCCGCGCGGATTCGGCTACCGGCGGCGGGGTGAAACCCCTTTCGGAAATCCCTACCAGTCGACCGAGAGCGTCCCGTCGCCGTGCGGGTCCGGCGCTATCTCCTCGTCCGTCCGGCGGTCGACGACGTGGATCACGCCCGCGTCCTTCTTGGCGGGGCACGCCTCGGCCGCGCGGACGTTCTCCTCGAGGTCCTCCTCGCCGATGTAGTACGCCTCCGGCTTCGCCATGCCGCTCACGACGTCCATCACCCAGTTGTCCGCGACCTCCGCGCACTTCCCCGCCCCGAAGCACTTGTTCGCCTCGAAGACGATCTTGTACGGCTTCTCCTCGACCGGCGGTCCCTCGCCGCCGATGTCGCTGGCGCGGAGCACCTCGTCGCCGCCGTCGGTCACGCCCCCGTTGTCCTCGGTCGCGGCCCTGTCGTCCTCGGTCGCGGCCTCGCCGCCGTCGGCCTCGTCGCTCATGTCGCCTCCTCGGCGGTCGCGGGACTTTCGTCTGTCGGTCGTTCCCGCTCGCTCGGGACGACCGGGGCGGACGAGTCGGTCACTCCTCGACGTGGTCCGCGAGCAGTCGCTCGGCGTGATCGACCGAGTCGGCCAGCTCCCAGCGCACCTTCGCGGCGTCGCCGTACGCGAGCGCCTCCTTCAGCTCGTCGCGGAGGACGCCCGCGCCGAACCCCACCGTTTCGCCGTCGGCGTCGCCGAGCTCGTACAGCGCGTACCGCTCCGGGGCGCTCCCGACCGTCGAGCGGTCGAGGTCGCGCCAGGGTTTCGCGAGGCTCATTTCCGTGACTGCGGCGCGGTCACCGGTGCGCGTCGAGGCCGTCTTCGGGACCCTCGACGATCTCGTAGCTCCCCTCGGTCCAGCCGTCCTCGACGAAGACGAACACGCGCCCGCCGGCGACCTCCGGGTCGGCGACGACCTCGTTGCGCTGGCCGTCCCGGCCGACGATCACGCCGGGGAACACCTCGTCGCGCTCGCCGTCCTCGACGATGACGCGGCCGACGCCGGACTCCTCGAGGATCTCGTCGTCGGTCTTGTAGTCGTTCACGTACGTCATCACGCCCTCCGTCTCCGTGGGGTCGGTGACGAGGACGTGGGTCTCCTTGCCGGGGCCGGCGGTCACCGATCCCTCGGCCGACTCGGGGACGCCCCGGTAGAGGGTCGTCCGGCCGTCGAGGTACTCGACGACGACGCCCTCCTCGCGGAGGTCGACGCCGATCGACGTCGGCGGCACGTCGCTGCGCGTTGGCGCGGACATACGCGACGCTCGGAGTGCCGGCCTCAAAAGGGACGCGCTCGGCCGTCGCGCCGGAGTGCGCCGGAACGCGCCGGACAGCGCCCGCAGACGGCCCGACCGAAGGAGTGCGTGACGGGGCGGCCTCAGCCGCGAGAATCGGCGTACCACATTTAAGTTCCTGCCGCGGGGAGTGCGTGTCATGCAACGGACGCGACGGACGCTTCTGGGCGTCGGCGCCGCCCTCGTCGGGACCGCCGGGTGTCTCGGCGTCGAGGGCGTCGAGTATCCCGACGCCCCGGAGGGGGCCGACGCGCCGGGCGACGGGGACGACCCCGGCGGCGACCCGCCCGAGGACGGCCCTCCCGACGACCCGCCCGAGCAGGCCGACGGCGACCCGCCGACGACGAACGCCGCGCTCGCGGACGCGACTCGCGCGGTCGTCGACGACGCGGTGTGGTTCGCGACCGAGTACCCGGACGCGGTCGCGACCTACCGCGACGCGATAGCCGACGCGGTCTCGACGGTCCGGTCGGTCCGCCGGACCGTCGACGAGGAGGCGGAAATCACGGCCGAACAGGTCGACGCGGTCGCGGCCGCCGGCGAGACCGCGGCCGACCGCGCGGCCGAGGCCCTCGAACCGCACTTCTCGCCCGGCCCCCGGATCCGCGCCCGGATCGACCGACACGTCGCGGTCCTGCGGGAGTTCGCGCCCCGCGGCGACGTCGACCGCGCGCTGGAGGAACTCGACCGGATGCGGACCGACCTCGCCAGCATTGGCACCTCCATCTACGTCGAGGAAGAGTTCTCTCGGAACCCGATTCACAACCGGTTGTTCCGCCGGCTGTTGGCGCCGCTGCCGCCGGACGACCCCGAGCGCGGACGCGTCACGACCGGAACGCTCGTCGAACTCGCGGTCGCGAGCCGCGGCTTCTCGACGTTCGCGCACCGGCCGTACGACCGCGACGGGGTCGACCGCGACCGGATCCCGCGGATCTACGGCGACGCGTTCGGCCCCGAGCGTCAGCGGGAACTACGGGCCCGGCTCGGCCCGATCCCCCGGCCGGAAGACCGCGTCGAGGAGCTGTTCGTCGCGTTCGCCGACCGCCCGCCGCTGGGGAACCGCCGCCGGGAAGCGTTCGAGGGCTGGGCCCGCGAACTCGACGGCGTCCCGGTCCACGTCCAGCGGTACCCTGACGCCGAGACCGCACAGGCGCGGCTGTCCGCGGCCCTCGACGAGGGCGCGACGGAAGGTCGCGCGCCGATCGACCCCGAGGCGACCCTCGCCGGCTCCGACTTTGGCGGGAATTCGTCCGACGACGGGAACGGGTCCGAGACGGACGGCGGAGCGACGCCCGAAACCGACGCCGGCCCGACCGCCTGGCACCGGTTCTACCACCGCGAGGCGGAGGGCGAGCGGTACGGCTTCGACGAGCACGCCGGCGTCCAGTACGGCTACGTCGTCCGGGCGGGCGAGTTCCTGCTCGCGACCGGCTTCTCCGGCGACGCGTGGGAGGAGCGGGTCGGCTGGCACGGCCGACTACGGCACGGGTGGGTGACCGGCGCGTGAACGCGAACGCGATCGGCCTCGTGGCCGCGGCGTTCGCCCTGGTCGGCGTCGGCGTCGGAATCGTCGCCGCGGCCGCGACGGGCTGGGCGGAGGCGGCGCTGGCGACCGCCGCGACCGGCGAGACCGCGCGGTTCGGGCCGGTGTTCGTCGCGCAGTCGTACCTCGCGGCGACCGCGACCGTCCTCGTCTCCGCCGTCCCGCTGGCCGGCGTCCTCGGCGTCCTCGTCGGCTCGCGGGCCCGCGGCGTCGTCGCCGCGGCGACGACTTGCGGGCTCGGGACCGGCCTCGGCGCGCTGGCGTACGGGCTGATCGCGGTCACGGTGATCGTCGTCTCGCAGGGCGACGCCGCCGCGCAGGCGCACGGGCTCGCGGACGCGGCCCTGCCGACGCTCGCGACGGCGTTCGTCGCCGGCGCCGTCGGCGCGTCGACCGGTGTCCTCGGGACGGTGATGCGATGACCCCCGACCGCGGCGGGCGGGACCCCGCCGACAGCGAGCGACCCGACGGGCGGATCCGACGCGCGTCGCGGCGAGGCGTCCTCGCGGCCGGCGCCGCCGGGCTACTGGCCGGCTGCCTCGTCACCTCGGAGGAGGAGGGCTCCGACGCCCGACAGGCGGGCGACGGCGCGAGCGGTAACGACACGGACGGCGACGGCGCGAGCGGTAACGACACGGACGGCGACGACGCAGACGGCGACGGCGGTGGGGAGTCCGACGGCGACGCGGGCGGCGGCGAAACGACCCCCGACGAGGTCGAGCCGGACGGATCGGGGCTCGTCGTCACCGACGCGACGGTCCTGGGAGTGAGCGACGGCGGGGGACGCACGACCGTCCGGGCTCGCTTGACCGTCGAGAACGCGGGACGGTTCGAGTACGGTGTCGTCGAGTTCCGCGTCGACGCGTACGCGACCCCGGCGGGATCGGACGAGCGCGGGGCGGTCGGGTTCGACTACGTCACGCGGCGGTTCACGGGCGACGACCGGTTCGACGGCTCGCGGCCCCGACGGTTCACCGTCGAGATCACGTTCCCGAGCCGACGGACCGGCGTCCGGCCCGAACCGGACCGGTACGCAGTCGACGCGGCGGTCAGGCGCGCCGAGCCGATCTGAGGCGGTGCGGCGGCCGCGATCGGTGTGAGTTCCCGGCAGAGAGACTCGCCGTGATCGCTACCTCTTTGTCCGCGCTCGCGAGCCGTGAACCCATGGAGGGACGGGCGGCGGCGCTCGGCGCCGGGACGGTGTTGAACGCGCTCGCGACCGGGACGGGCGCGGCGTTCGGCATCGACGTCGAGACGCGCGCGACGGTCGAACTCGACCCCGCGGCCGACGGCGTCGACGGGGAGATCGCCGAGGACGCCGACGCAGACACCGCCCTGATCGAGCGCTGCGTCGCGCTCGCGACGGAGCGCTGGGGCGACGGCGAGGGGGGCCGCGTCCGGACCGACAGCGACGTGCCGCTGGCGGCCGGCCTCAAGAGCTCCAGCGCGGCCGCCAACGCGACCGTCCTCGCGACCTGCGACGCGCTCGGGCTCGCGGTCGGCGACGGCGGCCGCGCAACTGACGACGCGGTCGGCGACGACGGCCGCGCAACTGACGACGCGGTCGGCGACGACCCAGACGACCCCGCGGTCGACGTCACCCGTTTGGCGGCCTGCCGGCTCGGCGTGCGGGCGGCCCGCGAGACCGGCGTCACGGTCACGGGCGCGTTCGACGACGCGACCGCGTCGATGCTCGGCGGCGTCACCGTCACCGACAACGCCGCGGACGAACTGCGCGTTCGCGAGCCCGTCGACTGGAACGCCCTCGTCTGGACGCCACCGGAACGGGCCTACTCGGCCGACGCCGACGTGGCGCGCTGCGAGGCCGTGGCGCCGATGGCCGACCTCGTCGCCGACCTCGCGCTCGACGGGCGGTACGGCGAGGCGATGACCGTGAACGGGCTCGCCTTCTCGGCCGCGCTCGGCTTCGACGCCGACCCCGCCGTCGAGGCGATGCCGCACGCCACCGCGGTGTCGCTGTCAGGGACCGGCCCGAGCGTCGTCGCCGTCGCCGACCCCGCCGACCCCGAGGCCGACCTCGACGCGGTCGCCGACGCGTGGGGCGACCGCCCCGGAACGCTGCGACGAACGACGACCAGGAACGACGGCGCGGCCGTCGAGTAAGCACCCGCTGGCACACCACCCACCGACCCCATCACCTACCAATGAGCGACACACCCAACACCGAGGACCGAAGCCTCGACGAACTGCGACGCGAAATCGAGGACATCGACCGCGAGATCGTCGAACTGATCGCTCGCCGCACCTACGTCGCAGACACGGTCGCGGCCGTGAAAGACGAACGCGACCTCCCGACGACTGACGAGGGCCAAGAGGAGCGCGTGATGGAGCGCGCCGGCGAGAACGCCGAGCGCTTCGACGTGGACGCCAACCTCGTGAAGGCCATCTTCCGGCTGCTGATCGAACTGAACAAGGTCGAACAGCGGGAGAACCGCTAAAGCTCTCGCAGCCCGAGGCTGTATCTGAGCGCCTCGTCGACTTCCTCCATACGGGACGCCGGCACGGAGCCGATGTTGTCCCTGATCCGGCGTCGGATCGACACCGTCCGAACCTGACTACAGAGCGCGACCGACTCCTCCCGGAGCGGCGACTCCGCCTCCTCGACCAGCACTTCGAACGGATACAGATCGTCGCCTCGCGCGGCGGTGAAGGGTACGGCGATGGTCGTCGGTGCGTTCTCGTTCCCGACGTCGTTCTGGACGACGAGACACGGTCGCGTCCCGCGCTGCTCGGACACCTCCGTGGGGTCGAGGTCGACGATGACGACGTCGCCGCGGCGAACCTCCATCGGATTACCACTCCGGAGCGTCGTCGAGGTACTCGTTCGCCTCGCGAGACGCCTCGGCCATCTCCTCGGCGAGCGCTTCCGACTCATCGGTGCGCCTCGGCGCGTCGGATCGCGTCCGAGGTCAGTCGTCGTCGTTGAGCGCGCGTGCGAACGTCCTGACCCCGACGAATCGGGGGACGCGCTCGCAGTAGGCCTCGTAGGCGTCGCCGTAGGTGTCGCGGAGCCAGGCCTCTTCGGCGAGCACTTGGAGGACGCCGAAGACGGCGACCGCGACGGCGAGTGCCCCGACGAGCGGGGAATTTGCGAGGACGGCGTACGCCGCGAACAGGAGGCCGTAGCCGACGTTCTGGGGGTTGCGGGTGTACCGGTAGAGGCCGTCTGTCCGGAGTTCGTCCTCGCGGCCCTCGGTCGCGTCCTCGCCGAGATCGACGGCGGACTTGCTGAGGACGGCGAACGCGATCAGAATCCCGACGGCGCCGACGGCGAGACGCCACGGGGCGGCGAGCGGGCCGGCGTTCCAGTCGAGGACGCCGGTCGCGAACACCGTGGGCAGCAGCGGGCGGCTGAGCGCGAGGTAGACGCAGCGCTTCCGGTCGTCGTCGCCGGCGGGCCAGGGCCGACGCTCGGGCGCGAGCAGAGAGACGACCATCAGCGTCGAGAGCCCGAAGAGGCAGCCCGCCGCGACGGCGAACGCGACGACTTCGAACACCGAACCAAGTTGGATAGACGACAGACATCAATCTGTCGGCCGGATCCGTTCCGCGTCGAGACGCGTTCGTCCGGAAACTCCGGAGTCAGTCGCCGTCGCGGATCAGCATCACCTTCACTCTGCGAACGGCGTCGAAGTCCCGGAGTCGGTACGTCAGTTCGCGGACGCGCTCGGCGTCCCCGCGGCAGAACAGCGATTCGAGACACCACTCGCCCTGGTGGGTGTGGCTCGTGTTGAGGATCACGTCCTGGTACTCGTGTTGGGTGCCGTGGAGCTCTCGGATCACCTCGTGGTGGCGGTAGTCGAAGCCGACGAGCGCGACGACCTCGCCGTCGATGTCCTCGAGCCGCGAGTGCGACTCGACGAACTCCTGCATCGCCTCCCGGACCGCCCGCGACCGGTTCTCGATCCCCTCGTCTCGCCACGCTCGGTCGAACTCCTCGATCAGCCCTTCTGGGACGTTGAAACTCGTTCGCATCACCTCGGCGTCGAACCCGCGGCCACAAGAGTGTCGTCGTGACGATTCCACCGGTTCGGTACTACCGCCCACTGAGCGGTCCCGTCCCGACCGTCGAGCGACGACGCTCTCAATCGACCTGTTCGGGCCGCTCGCCGGCGCCGTCCCGCTCGGCGCGGTCCACGGCGTCGGATCGGGCCGTCGCCGGCGCGCTGCCCCCTTCGCCGACACGTAGATTTACCACGGGCGACGGCGTGCGGCCGGTCGTGGCATCGCTCTCGTCGTTCGCGGGTGCCGACTCGGGGATCGTCCGAGAGCGACCCTTCCAGCTGCTGTTGCTCATCAACGTCCTGCCGCCGCTCGGCACCGCACTCCTCTCGCCGGTGCTCGGCAGCCTCGTCGAGCCGCTCGGCGCCTCGACGGCGAACATCGGCCTCATGATGTCGGCGTTCACCGCGCCGTCGATATTCGTGATCCCGATCGCCGGCGTCGTCTCCGACCGGTACGGCCGGCGGCCCGTCCTGCTGTTCGGGCTGGTCTGGTTCGGGCTCACCGGCACCGCCATCGCCTTCGTCTCGACGTTCGGCGCGGCGCTCGCCTTGCGCGCGCTCCAAGGGATCGGCTTCGCCGCGCTCACGCCGATCATCATCACCAGCCTCGGCGACCTGTACGCGGGCACGAAGGAGGCGACCGCCCAGGGACTCCGGTTCACGGGCTCGGGGCTCTCCCAGACGGCGTTCCCGCTCGCCGCGGGGGTGCTCGTCGGGATGGCGTGGCAGTACCCGTTCCTGCTGTACGCCGTCGCCTTCCCGATCGCCGCCGTCGTCTACGTCCACTTCGAGGAGCCGCTCGACCAGTCCGGCGGGATGGGAGGCGACGCGGGTGAGGAGGGCGGCGAGGCGGGTGAGGAGGCGGACGAGGCGGGTGAGGAGGGCGGCGAGGCGGGAGTCCGGACACAGCTCGCCGACATGCGCGGGCTCGTCGCGCAGCGCCGCGCGTGGACCATGGTCGTCGCCCGCGGGAGCGCGAACGTCGCGTGGTTCGGCTTCCTCACCTACAACTCGATCCTCGTCGTCGACGTGCTCGGTTACACCCCGGCGGAGGCGGGGGCGCTCGCGGCGCTCGCGAGCCTCACGTACGCGCTCGCGGCGACGCAGGCGGGCCGGATCGCCGACGCCTTCGACGATCGGCTCTACCCGCTCGTGGCGACGAACCTGTCGATGGGCGCCGGACTCGCGCTCGCCTTCCTCGCTCGGTCGCTCTCGGTCGCCGCCGTCGGCGTCGCCCTCATGGGGATCGGGTTCGGGCTCGTGCTCTCCATCTACCGGAGCGTCATCACGGCCCTCCCGCCCCCGGCCCTCCGCGGCGGGCTCGTGAGCCTCGGCGAGGGGAGCGGACGCGCGGCCGCGACGGCGACTCCGATCGTCATGGGCGTCGCCGTCGCGCTGGCGACCCGTCCGCTCGGGTTCGAGACGGCCGTCCGCGCGGTCGGCGTCGGCGCCGGCGTCGTCGGCGCCGGCGTCGGGATCGGCTGTCTGCTCCTGATGAGCGCGTCGCCGCCGATCCGGACCGAGGGGTAGGGCGGTCCGCCCGCTTCGATGGCCGCGACCCCCGAGAGCTTTGTCGGCCGGCCGCGACGCGGCGACCATGTCCGCCATCGACGTCGCCGTCCTCGACCACGACGCGCACGGCATCCCAGCGGCCGACTACGCGGAGCTACTCGCCCGGCGGCTCCCCGACCGCGAGGTGCGCCTCGCGGCGACGCCGGACGAACACGAGCGCTACCTCCGCGCGGCGACGGTCGTCGCGGGGAAATACATCGACGCCTCCGCGGTCGCGGCCGCCGAGAACCTCCGGCTGTTCGCGTGTAACTCCGCCGGCGTCGACCACCTCCCGCTGGACGCGCTCGCCGAGCGCGGCGTCGCGGTGACGAACGCCTCTGGCGTCCACGGCCCGAACGTCGCCGAACACGTGCTCGGCTGGGTGCTGACGTTCGCCCGCCGGCTCGACGAGGGGCGCCGCCGCCAGCGACGCCGGGAGTGGCGCCGCTTCCAGTCGTCCACCGAGCTCGCCGGCAGCTCGGTCACGGTCGTCGGCCTCGGCGCCATCGGCGAGGCGATCGTCGCCCGCTTGGAGGGGTTCGACGTCGAGACGATCGGCGTCCGCTACTCGCCGGAGAAGGGCGGCCCGACCGACGAGGTGGTCGGCTACGACGACCTCCCGGACGTGCTGCCGGGGACGGACGTGCTCGTCCTCGCCTGTCCCCTGACGGAGACGACTGAGGGGCTGGTGGGTGCTGCGGAGCTCGACGCGCTGCCGACCGACGCGGTCGTCGTCAACGTGGCGCGCGGTGCGGTGATCGACACGCCGGCGCTCGTGGCCTCGCTGCGGTCGAACGCCCTCCACGGGGCCGCCTTAGACGTCACCGACCCGGAGCCGCTCCCGAGCGATCACGACCTGTGGGGGTTCGAGAACGTCTTCCTGACTCCCCACGTCGCGGGCCACACGCCGCGCTACTGGGAGCGGCGCGCGGAGGTCCTCGTCGAGAACCTCGAACGGATCGCCGAGACCGGCGCGTACGAGGGGCTGCGGAATCGGGTGGCGTGAAAAGCGGTTCGGACGGCCCGTCGAAAACGCGGAGCGAGCGCTACTGGTACGCCTGGATCCCGGTGAGGTCCTCGCCGAGGATCAGGGTGTGGATGTCGTGGGTGCCCTCGTAGGTGTACACCGTCTCCATGTTCGTCATGTGGCGCATCGGCGAGTAGTCGGCCGTGATCCCGTTGCCGCCGAGCATCTCGCGGGCGATCCGCGACTGGTCGCGGGCGGTGCGGACGTTGTTGCGCTTGGCCATCGAGACGTGTTGCGGCCGCATCTCGCCCGCCTCCTTGAGGTCGGCGAGCCGGTGGGCGAGCAGTTGGGCCAGCGTGATCTGCGTCGCCATCTCCGCGAGCTTCTCCTGTTGCATCTGGAAGCCGCCGATCGGCTTGCCGAACTGCTCGCGGTCGGTGGCGTACTCGCGGGCCACCTCGAAGCAGTCCCGCGCGGCGCCGACCGCGCCCCACGCGATGCCGTAGCGGGCCTGCGTCAGACACGACAGCGGGCCCTTCATCCCCTCCACGTCGGGGAGGCGGTTCTCGGCCGGGACGCGGACGTTCTGGAGGCTGATCTCGCCGGTGATCGACGCCCGGAGGCTGAGCTTCTCGTCGATCTTGTTCGTCGTGACGCCGTCGCGGTCGGTCTCGACGAGGAACCCGCGGACGGGCGTCCCCTCCTCTCCGTGGTCCTTCGCCCACACGACCGCGACGTCGGCGATCGGGGAGTTCGTGATCCACGTCTTCGAGCCGTTCAGGACGTACTCGTCGCCGTCCGGCTCGGCCATCGTCTCCATCGCGGACGGGTTCGACCCGTGCTCCGGCTCCGTGAGCCCGAAGCAGCCGACGGCCTCGCCGGCGCCGAGCTTCGGGAGCCACTCCTCTTTCTGCTCGTCGCTGCCGAACGCGTGGATCGGGTACATCACCAGCGCGCCCTGGACGCTCGCCATCGAGCGGAGCCCGGAGTCGCACGCCTCCAGCTCGCGCATCAGGAGCCCGTAGGCCGTCTCGCTGACGTTCGGGAGGCCGTACCCGTCGAGGTTCGGCGCGTAAAATCCCATCTCGCCCATCTTCGGGACGAGCTCCGTGGGGAACGTGCCCTCGATCCAGTGGTCGCCCATGTCCGGCACCTCGCCGTCGACGAACGAACGGGCGGAGTCGACGAGCAGCCGCTCCTCCTCTGACAGCGTCGACTCCATGTCGAAGTAATCCAGCATAGGATCGCTTGCGATCCCAAGGATAAATAAGTATAGTTGTGTCCGCTCTCCGACCGAAACCGCCGATTCCGCCGACCGGGGGAACGGCCCCCGCGTCTCAGGCCCAGCCGTCGGTCCCGTCGAGCAGGTGTTCCTCGACGACGGCCTCGTCGAGTTCGATCCCGAGCCCGGGCGCCTCCGGCACCGCGATGCGGCCGTCCTCGATCAGCGGCTCGTCGCGCGCCAGCAGGTCGTCCCACCAGTCGACCTCCAGCGCGTGGTACTCCAGCAGGTCGAAGTTCGGCGTCGCCGCGCCGAGGTGGACGCAGGCCATCGTCCCCACCGGGCTACAGACGTTGTGCGGCGACATCGGCATGTAGTTCTCCTCGGCGCGGTCGGCGATCCGCATCGTCTCCGTGAGGCCGCCGACGGTCGTCGGGTCCGGGGTGACGATGTCGACGCCGTGGTCGTAGATCAGGTCCGACAGCTCGAACACGCGGAAGCGGTTCTCGCCGGTCGCGACCGGGGTCCGCGTCGCCCGCGTCACCTCCTTCTGAGCGTCGGCGTTCTCCGGCGGGATCAGGTCCTCCAGCCACATCAGGTCGAACTCCGCGAGCTCGTCGGCGAGCCGCTTCGCGCTCTCGACGGAGTAGTCCCAGTGGCAGTCGAAGGCGAGGTCGACGTCGTACCCGATCTCCTCGCGCACGGCCGCGACGATCTCCCGTTTCTCGCGGATCGCCGCGTTCGTCAGGCGCCCGTTGTACGGGTCGTTCTCGTTGTCGGCCGGGAGGTCGAGGTCGAACTTCAGCGCGTCGAATCCCATGTCGGTGACGCGGGCGGCCTCGGCGGCGTACGCCTCGGGGGAGTACGCCTCGGCGTCGGCGTAGGCGGTCGCGCCGTCCTCGACCGCGTACGCCTCGCCGGCGTGGCAGTCGCAGTAGAGCCGCACCTCGTCGCGGTACTTCGAGCCGAGCAGCTGGTAGACGGGGAGCCCGAGGATCTTCCCGGCCGCGTCCAGCAGCGCGATCTCGATGCCGGAGGCCGCGGTGACGACCTTTCCGGTCGTGCCGCCGTGGCCCGACATCTCTTGGAAGATGTACCGCACGAGCCGCTCGACGTCGAGCGGGTTCTCGCCGACGAGGAACCGGTTCGTGTACTCGACGAGCTCCGGGACGCCGCCGCCGCGGTACGCCTCGCCGATCCCGGTGACGCCGGCGTCGGTCTCCACTCTGATCAGGTTCCACTCGAAGTTCCCCTCGACGACGCAGGCGTCGAGGCCGGTGATCTGTACGTCTCGGTCCGGGTCGCGGGTGTCGATCTGGTCTGAGTAGTCTCTCATTCGTCTTTGAACCGCTGGAGCGCGTCTTTGTCGAGCGGGACGCCGTGGCCGGGGCGGTCGGGGAGGTCGATGGTCCCGTCGTCCCCGGGCTCGACCGGGTCGGCGACCACGTCGTCGAACGCCTTCACGTCCATGTCGCGGTAGAAGTACTCCACCCAGAGGCCGTTCTCGATGGCCCCGAGCAGGGAGGCGTGGATGTTCCAGTTGTAGTGGGGCGCGATCTGGACGTCGTACGCCGAGGCGTGGTTCGCGATCTTCAGCCACTCCGTGACGCCGCCGCAGACGGTGACGTCGGGCTGGAGGATCGTCGCCGCACCCGTGTCGGCGAGCCGGGCGAAGTTGTGCCGCGTCCCCTCCAGTTCGCCGGTGGCGACCGGGTAGTCGAGCCCGTCGTTCACCTCGGCCATCGTGTCGACGCGGTCGATCATCACCGGCTCCTCGATGAAGTACGGGTCGTACGGCGCGAACGCCCGGCAGTTGCGGAGCGCCTCGGTGCTGGACTCCCAGACGCCGTTGGCGTCGAGCAGCAGCGTGCGGTCGTCGCCGATCTCGTCGCGCACGGCGGCGACGCGCTCGGCCTCCTCGTCGGCCGAGAGGCGGCCGACCTTCATCTTCACGACGTCGTGGCCCTCGTCGAGGTAGCGCCGCATCTCGCCGCGGAGCGCCTCGTGGCCCTTCTCGTCGCGGTAGTAGCCGCCGCTGGCGTACGACGGCACCGACTCGGAGTGGCCGCCGAGCAGCTTGTGAAGCGGCATCCCCGCGGCCTTCGCCTTCACGTCCCAGAGCGCGATGTCGACGGTGGAGATGGCGCGTAAGAAGAGCCCGGTCCGGCCGATCTGGACGTTCCCCTCGTACATCTCGTGCCACAGGCGCTCGGTGTCGCGGGGGTCCTCGCCGACGAGGAGCGGTTCGAGCAGCGACTCGACCGCGTCGGCGATGAGGCCGGCCCCCTCGTACCCCAGCGAGTAGCCGACTCCCTCGTGGCCGGTGTCGGTCCGCACGTACGTGATCGCGTGGTCCCGGTAGGTCAGCGTCCGGTTGGAGAAGGAGACGGGAGACTCCAGCGGCAGCTTGATCGGGAACGACTCGACTTCGGTTATCTCCATGGGTGGTGCGGCGTCACACGGATACAAGTAGACCGCTGTATCGGCAATGCTCTCGGCCGCGGCGGACGCGGGGGCCTCGGCCGGCACCGGCCGTCGACACGGTGTCGAGGGATCCGGCTCCGACGACGCCCGGCCACCGGCAGCTTTTGTATCGTCGCCGCGAGGGGCCGCACATGGAGTTCCCCGAGCGATCCGACGTCGACGGACTCATCGACCCGCAGCCGCTCCCGGGGTTCGCGCGGGTGCGATACGAGCCGCGGACGGAGCGCCTCGACGACCCCGTCGGGACGGCGCGCGAGTCGCTCGACGCGCTCGACCTCGGCGACCTCCCGGCGGGCGCGACGGTGGCCGTCGGGGTCGGCAGCCGCGGCATCGACCGCATCGACGAGGTCGCGGCGGGGGTCGTCGACCGTCTCGACGAGCGCGGCTTCGACCCGGTCGTCGTGCCCGCGATGGGCAGCCACGGCGGCGCGACCCCCGAGGGGCAGCGCGAGGTGCTGGCGGCGCTCGGGATCACCGAGGAGTCCGTCGGCGCGCCGATCGACGCGCGCATGGCGGCCGCGGAGCTGGCGACGGTGAGCGTGGGCGACGCCGACCTCCCCGTGTACTTCTCCGAGGCGGCCCTCGAGGCCGACGCCGTGCTCGTCGTGAACCGCGTGAAGGCCCACACCAACTTCACCGGGCCGATCGAGAGCGGGCTCGCGAAGATGACCGTCGTCGGCCTCGGCAAGCAGCGCGGCGCGAAGTCGTTCCACTCGACGGCGATCGCCGAGGGGTACGTCGAGACGCTGACGGCCGCCCTCGACGTGATCGAGCGGGAGACCCCGATCGTCGGCGGCGTCGCGCTCGTCGAGAACTTCGAGGAGGAGATCGGCCACGTGGAGGCCGTCCCCGCGGGGTCGTTCCTCGACCGCGAGCCGGAGCTGCTGGAGCGCGCCTACGACGAGATGCCGACGCTCCCGGTCGACGACGTCGACCTGCTCGTCGTCGACGAGATCGGCAAGGAGATCTCGGGCGCCGGCATGGACACGAACGTCATCGGTCGCTACCGCGTCCTGAACGCGCCCGACCCGGAGACGCCGGACGTCGATCTCATCTACGTGCGGGGGCTCACGGAGGCGACGAAGGGGAACGGCAACGGGATCGGGCTCGCGGACCTCACCCGGAAGCGCGCGGTCGACCAGCTCGACCTGAAGAAGACGTACGCGAACGCGCTCACGAGCGGGTCGCTCGCGAAGTCGAAGCTCCCAGTGGTGGCGCCCGACGACGAGTTCGCGCTCCGGACCGCGCTGGCGGCGCTGGGCGGCTACGACCCCGAGACGGTCCGGATCGTCTGGATCCGGAACACGCAGGACCTCGGCGAGTTCCGCGTCTCCGAGGCCGTGGTCGAGGACCTCCCCGAGGCGGCGGCGGTGACCGACCGCGAGGCGGTGGCGTTCGACGCGGGGACGGCGGGGTTCGAGGCGGCGGCCGACGGCGACTCGGACGCGTAGCGGTCGCGTCGTCCGGTCGCCCCGTCGAGTCGTCCGGTCTGACCCGCCGCGTCGTCGGCTGAGACGCCCGGTTGCCTGTAGGGAAACGTTTTCACGCCATACTCGGGATGGGTGAGACATGGACCTACAGATCGACGGGAACGCGGCGCTCGTCACCGCATCGTCCAGCGGACTCGGCAAGGCATCGGCGAAGGCGCTCGCCCGGGAGGGCGTCGACGTCGTCATCAACGGTCGCGACGAGGAGCGGCTGGCGGACGCGAAGGAGGAGGTCGAGGCCGTCGCGACCGGCGAGGTCGTCGCCCACTCCGCCGACCTCACCGACGCGGACGAGGTCGCGGCCTTGGTGGAGGCGACCGTCGACGAGTTCGGCACGATCGACCACCTCGTGACGAGCGCGGGGGGCCCGCCCTCGGGCGCGTTCCTCGACACCGACGACGAGGACTGGCAGCACGCCTACGACCTGCTCGTGATGAGCGTCGTCCGCCTCGCCCGGGAGTCGTACCCGCACCTCAAGGAGGGCGACGGCGGCACCATCGTCAACATCACCTCCCGCAGCGTGAAGGAGGCGATCGACAGCCTCGTGCTGTCGAACTCGGTCCGGATGAGCGTCATCGGGCTGGAGAAGACCCTCTCGAAGGAGTTCGCGCCGGAGGTGCGCGCGAACGCCGTCCTGCCGGGTCCCCACGAGACGAGCCGGATCCGCGACCTCGTCGAGGCCGCCGTCGAGCGCGGCGACTACGACTCCTACGAGGAGGGGCTCGACGACTGGGCGGGGAATCCGCTCGAACGCATCGGCGACCCGATGGAGCTCGGTAACACGGTCGCGTTCCTCTCGTCGCCGAAGTCGGGGTACGTCAACGGCACCGCCCTCCCGATCGACGGGGGATCGACCGGAGCGAACCTATGAAGCCGGTCGCGTTCGACGAGGCGGAGACGTACGAGCCCGACGAGGGCTGGCGGCGCGTGTCGATGGCGGGCAGCGACCGCTTCTCCTTCGAGTGGTTCGAGAAGCCGCCGGGTCACAGCTCCCCGATGCACGACCACGAGAACGAGCAGGTGTGCCTCTGCTTGGAGGGCGAGCTGACCGTCGTCTCCGAGGACGACGAAGTGACCCTTCAGAAGAACGACTCCGTGCTCTTGGAGTCGAACGAGCCTCACAGGGTCGAGAACACCGGCGACGAGCGCGCGGTCGGCCTCGACGTGTTCGCGCCCGGGCGCTCGTTCGACTTCTGGACGGACCGGGAGGAGTGAGATGAACGGAGCGAACGAGCGGACGGCGGACGGGGTGACCGGGCGATGAAGTACCTCGCGCGCACGGCGACCGGCGAGCCCCTCCTCGGCGGCGAGGACGGATACGTTCCGCTCGGCGCCGTCGAGCCGGACCTGGAGACGGTCCGCGACGCGCTCCCGCGGGCGGCCGCGGGCGACCTGGGGGACGCGGCCGACGCGCCCGCGGACCCCGTCCCGGCGGCGGACGTGTCGTTCGGCGCGCCCCTGGAGTCGTTCGGGAAGCTGTGGGGGATCGGCCTGAACTACGAGGAGCACGCCGGAGACCTCGACGAGCAGCGCCCCGAGGAGCCGGCGAGCTTCATGAAGCCGTCGTCGGTGCTCACGGGGCCGGGCGGGCCGATCCGGCTGCCGCCGGAGTCGCAGAGCGAGCGGGTGACCGCCGAGGCCGAGCTGGCGGTCGTGATGGGCCGAACCTGTCGGAACGTCGACGAGGGCAACGTCGACGACGTGGTCGCGGGGTTCCTCCCCGTGATCGACATGACCGCCGAGGACGTGCTTCAGCGGAACCCGCGCTTCCTCACGCGGGCGAAGAGCTACGACACGTTCCTCGTCCCAGGCGCCGCCATCGCGGTGCCGGAAGGGCCGCTCGACCTCGAGGGGCTCTCCGTGCGGACGGAGGTCAACGGGGACGTGCGGGCCGAAAACGAGATCCGGAACATGCTGTTCCCGCCGGCGGAGATCGTCTCGTTCCACTCCGACGTGATGACGCTGGCGCCGGGCGACCTGTTCAGCACCGGGACGCCCGGCGCGGCGCCGATCGACCCCGGCGACGAGGTGCGGGCGGTCGTCGAGTCGATCGGGACCGTCAGCGCGCCGGTGACGCGGTAGGCGGCCGCCCCTCCCCGGCAGCTACTTTTATTACCTGCTTTCGGGTAGTGGCGGGTATGTACCGGGTACTGCTGCCGGTCGGGGGAGAGACAGAACACGCGCCGGCCGCCGCGGACGCGGTCGCGTCGCTTCCGAACGCCGCCGAGGAGGTCGAGGCGGTGCTGCTCAACGTCTACGAGGGGTTCGAGGTCAGCGGCGAGGGGGGCCGCGTCGACTCCGAGGACGTGTGGGACGAGGAGAACTACCCAGAGGCCGTCGCCGCCGTCGAAGCCCGACTGGCGGAGACCGGGGTCGCGACGTCGAAGCGGCGCGAGCACGGCGACCCCGCGGAGACGATCATCGAGGTCGCCGAGGAGCTCGACGTCGACAACATCACGATGAGCGGGCGGCGCCGGAGCCCGACCGGCAAGATGCTGTTCGGGAGCACGACGCAGTCGGTGCTGCTCGCGGCCGACCGTCCGGTGACGGTGATCTTCGACGAGTGACTCGTTCCGACGACGCCGGCCTGCGACGAGTAGCTCGATCCGGCGACATGTACCCTGAAGATCATTATAATGGATATTCCTCCGGTTTGAACTGAAATAAACAGACACATTGTTAATGATCGACCGGGAGTACTCTGTTGAGTATGTCTGAGAACTCAATCGATCGGCGGAAGTTCCTGTACGGTACCGGCGCAGTAGGCATCACCGGACTGGCCGGCTGTAGCGGCAACGGCGGTGACGGAGGAGACGGCGGTGACGGAGGAGACGGCGGTGACGGAGGAGACGGCTCCGACGGATCCGACGGGTCTGACGGTTCGGACGGCTCCGACGGCGGCAGCGAGGAACTCTCGCTCCGCGTCGGCACGTCCGCCGGCGGGACCCAGGACGTCGGGCTCGCCGTCGAACGTGCCGTCAGCCAGGAGAGCGACACTCTCGACTACTCGACCATCGAGAGCCCCGGCTACATCGGGACCATCTATCGGATGGCCCAGAACCAGTTCAACGCCGGTATCACCGACAACAACTCCCTCAACAAGGCGCTCGACGACCGCGGCCGGTTCTCCGAGCAGTCGGTTTCCCGCATCCCTCAGTACGGGTTCGGCGCGTTCCCGTACAGCATCTACGTCGTCGCCCGCGCCGACACGGACATCGAGACGTTCGACGACCTCGCCGGGAAGAACGTCTACCCCGCCGAGCCGGGGTACTCGACGCGCGCGACGACCCTCGACGTCTGGTCGCAGGATCCGACCGCGGACGTCTACGACCAGATGAACATCCAGAACATGGGCGTCGGTGACGCGCCCGGCGCGATGGAGGAGGGCACCATCGACGCGTCCATCGCGTACGGCGCGCCGGGCGTTCGCTACACCGGCTTCGTTCAGGAGATGGCCTCCCGCGTCGACCTCAGCTACGTCGAACCGACGGACGCGCTCATCGAGTCCGCGGAGTCGTACTCCGGCGCCGGCACGACCCGAACACCCTACAGCGACTGGCAGATCGCGGGCACCGACATCGGCACCGACGAGGTGTTCACCTGGGACCTCGAGGTCAACTACACGTTTAACCCCGAGGCCAACCCGGACGCCGTCTACGAGCTCTGCCGCGTCGTCCACGAGCACAACGACGTCGTCAACAACGGGGAAGCGCAGTTCAACGACTACGACTCCGCCGAGGAGATGCTCGCCTACGCGCAGGAGCGCATCCCCGTCCATCCCGGTGCAGTCCAGTACTACAAGGACAACGACGCCTGGGACGACAGCCTCCAAGAGGGCGACACGGCGTAAACCCTCTCGGCGCGACGTAGTTCCGGCTCGCGAACCGAAATCCAACTACTATTTTACCACAAACAAACCCACACCCAAACATGGATACACAATCCGAACAACAGACCGATCCCACGGGGTGGCTACGAGGCCTCGACGTCGGTGTCACGCTCATAGCCGTCCTGTTCTGGGTGACCGTCCTCTGGTGGGCGTACACCCAACAGTGGTCGCCGGTCAAGTACGCCGTGCTGTTCGTCGGCGGCATCATGACGGTGTACGCCCTCAACGAAACCCGCGAATCGCTCGAAGAAGGCAGTCGGATAGACGCCTTAGTGTTGCTACCGTCGGCCGGCGTGCTCATCACAGCGTCCTTCTACTTCTTCCTGAACTTCGAGACGGTCTATCTCCTGCGTCAGGGGTTCGCCAGCGAACACGAGTACATGCTCGCGCGGCTCATCATCATCTCGCTGCTGTACCTCACGTGGCGCGAGTTCGGGAACCTGTTCCTCGGGCTCGTCATCGGCGTGATGCTGTACGCGATGTTCGGCGACGCCGTCCCCGGCGTCCTCGGGCACGCCGGGATGAGCCAGCTAACCCTCCTACAGGCGACGGTCACGGACCTGTACGGGTTCTACGGCTCGCTCACGCAGCTGACCGCGTCCTGGATCGCCCCGTTCCTCCTGTACGCCGGGCTGCTGTTCGCGTACGGCGCGTTCGATCTGATTCTCCGGCTCGCCATCGTCGCGGCCGGACGCATCCGCTCGGGCGTGGCACAGACGGCCGTGCTCTCCTCGGCGGTCATCGGCTCCATCAACGGCTCGTACACCGCGAACGCCGCCATGACTGGGTCGTTCACGATTCCGACGATGAAGGAGAGCGGGATGTCCGGCCACCGCGCGGCCGGCATCGAGGCCGTCGCCTCGACCGCGGGGCAGGTGCTCCCGCCGGTTATGGGGGCCTCCGCGTTCGTGATGGCGTCGTACCTCGGCGTGGCGTACCTCAACATCGTCGTCGCGGGGCTGGTTCCCGCGGCGATCCTGGTCGCGTCGATCGCCATCGCGGTCCACTACACCGCGATCAGCGACTCCAGCGACCAGGACATGGAGTTCTCGGAGTTCTTCGACGAGACGCTCTCGCGCAACGAAAAGGTCGCCGAGGCGCTCCGGTTCGGCGTCCCGTTCGGCGTCCTGATCTACTACCTCGGCTTCGCCCAGTACACGGTGATGACGTCGGCGATGTACACCGTGTTCGCGATGATGCTCACGGGCGTTCTGATGCCGCCGCTCCAGCGACTCGTCGACGGTTCGGGCGTCTCGCCGGTCTCGGAGTTCGTCACGCAGATCAAGAACACGATTCACGGCTTCCGGCGAGGGGCCATCATCCTCGCGCCCATCGCCATCATCCTCGTGGTCATCAGCGGCGTCGTGAACCTGTTCTCGACGACCGGCGTTCCCGCGAAGATCGCGCTGCTGATGATCAACCTCTCCGGCGGCGTGCTGCTGTTCGCGGTGCTGCTCGGCATGGCCGTCGCCATCGTGATGGGCGTCGGGATGCCGACGGTCGCAGCGTACGTCATCGTCGCCATCCTCATCGTCCCGACGTTCGTCTCCGAGTTCGGCGTGGCGGAGATCACCGCTCACTACACGATGTTCTACGCGGCCATCTTGGCGGGCATCACACCGCCGGTGGCGACGGCGGCCGTCGTCGCGGCGGGCATCGCGGAGGCGAACTTCTGGCGGACCTGCGGAGCGGCGCTGAAGATCGCCGCCCCGCTGTTCGTCCTCCCCGTCGCGTTCGTCTACAACCCCGGTCTGATTTCGATGTCTCCCGGCCTCAACACGCTCTTGGTCGGCCTCCTGGTCGTGATTGGCGCCATCTCCATAATCTACGGACTGAACTACCCGTTCGAGATGTCCGTCGGGCGCATAATCCTCACTCGGAGTGCGCTCACGGTGCTCGGCGTACTCATTATGACGTACCCGATGATGATCGTGAAGGTCGCAGGCATCGCCGTCTTCGTCGCCGTCTTCGTCGCCGAGAAGGTGATGGTTCGCGGTCTCGAGAGCCCGTTCGTCAGTGAGGTGAAACAATGAGCCCGAGCAAAGAAGCCCCGGAAGACCAGGTCGACACGTCAAGCGTGGGCGGCCTCGAAGAAGTCATTCCGAAGCCGCTGATGCCGGTCTGGCGCCGCATCGAGCTGATTCAGGAATTCCGGAAGACCCACGGGAACACCTACGTCACGGTCTTGGAGGTACTGACGGCGACCGCGCTGGCCGTCGGCTACGTCTGGTGGGTGTACCTCTACTTCTTCGGCGGCGGCGTCAGCCTGTAGTTGCCGCCCCGCCACTCGATTCTCTCGGACTCGCTCGCGGCTTCCGGCCCGCCGGCGTCGAGCATGTCGAAGAGGCCGTCTTGGATGAGCCCCCCGAAGTACACCCCCTCGCGGTCGCCGAAGTCGAGCGCCTGTAGCTCGCCCATCAGGGCGTCGCCGAGCGAGCCGACACCGAACTGGAGGTGGACCGCGTCGTCGAACACCGGGGGGCGCTCCGGATCCTCCCGACGCAGCCGCCGACAGCGACGTCGTGCCGCCGGCGCCCGAGCAGACCGCCTCCGTATTTCCTGACCGTTCAGCCGGCCGGACGCGACAGACGCCGCCTCGTCGAACTGCGTTCGACCGCTGGTCCCCGCGCCGTTTTCGCGGCCAGCGACCCGTTCGCCCGGACCTGTGGCGTGCCGCCGATTGGCGAGCGAGAAAGCGTCGTCGATCGAAACGTGTGCGGGGTCCGAGCGGGGCCGCGACCGCCTCAGCGCCCGCCGTCGGTCATCGCGACCGGTTCGTCGGCGTCGACGTCGCCGGGCGCCTCCGCCGCGGACTCGTCGCTCGACGCGGGGTCGGTCGCGGTGTCGGCGACGCCGAACTCCGTCCAGAGCGTGGCGACGACGACCGCGTACGCGACCAGGTCGTAGTGGACCGCCCCCGCCAGCCCCGTGAACGCGGTGAGCGTGCTGTATCCGTACAGCGCGACGACGCCCCCGACGAACGCGACCTCGTTGGTGAACCGGCCGTCGCGCACGGCGGCGGTCGCGCGGCGGATCGTCGGCCCGCAGGCGACGAGGAACGCGATCCCGGTGAGCGCGCCGAGGTTGACGAAGAAGTGCGTCGTCATCGACGAGGCGAGGATCGACTGGAGGTACTGGACCGTCACGGGGTCGTAGAACAGCCACTCGACGCGGGTCGGGTACAACACCGCGACGTACGGCGTCGCGACCATCAGTCCGAAGAGGACCGCGACAGCGACGCGGGCCGACGCGAACTGCGACGCCCGCCGCGCCTCGAACGCCTGGTCGCCGGGCGCGACGACGAGCCCGCACGATTCGAGGGTCCCGCGGAGCGCGTCGCGCGACAGCGACGGGTCGTGGTGAACGCCCACCGTCCCGTTGCGCCGGGTCGCCGAGGCGTCGCTGACGCCGTCGACATCGCGCAGGACCGCCTCCAACAGCCCCTCGCGGCGGTCGGTGTCGATCCCGTCGACCGAGAACGTGTCGTGGTCGTGGTCCGCCGGCACGCGGGCCGTTCGCGGTCCCGAGTCGACGCCGTCGCTCGGGACGGTCTCACAGCCGGCCGCCTCGGCCTCTCCCGTCCCCCCGGGCGCGTCGATTCCCCGTTCGCGGACCACGGCGTCGAGCGGCGTCTCGCCGCCGCGGTGGTCACTGTCTCGCATGAGAGATACCTACGGTTACAGGAGCTTGAAACTTCCCCCCGGGCCGATGCGTCGCGTTCGGCCTCGAACGCGACGGACCCGGCCTTCGACCGCGGCAGGCCCGACCCTCGACCGCGCCGCGTCCGGCCGTCAGGCGTTCACCGATTCGAGGTAGGAGCTCACGATCATCTGTCCCTTGCGGGTGAGCGCGGCCCCGCTCTCGCCGTCGGCGACGAGGCCGGCCTCCCGGAGCGTGTCGAGGATCATCGACGTCTGGGTGACGTCGCCGGTGACCACGTCGGCGATGTTCGCCTCGCCGCCCGCGGAGTAGATGGAGACGAGAACCTCCAGCTGCTCTTCGGTCGGGTCGAACGAGTCGAGCTCCTCCATCGCCTCGTCGTATTCGATCTTGATGTAGCGGCCGAGCACGTTGAGCGCGCGCTCGTTCGGGACGGTCGCGATCGACGTGACCGTTCGGCCGTCGGCGACGTGACGGAAGACGAGCGCCGGCCGCTTCGTCCCGCCCACGGTGCGGTCGGTGCGCTCGTAGTCGATCACCGCGGAGAGGTCGACGGTGAACGGTTCCGGGCAGTTCCCGAACTGGATCTCGCCCGGCGACACCGACACCGAGGCGCGGTGGTCGCTCGCGTCCGTGACGCGCCCGCCGACCTTCGCCGGGTGCCGCACCGTGACAGTGACGTTCCGCAGCAGGGACTTGAACAGGAGCCGGACGAACTTGTCCATGTCCTCGGACTCGCCCTCCACGAGCGCCGTGCGCCGCGACCCGTCGCGCTCGTACGCGACGGTGACGCTGTCGTTGAAAAACGAGCGCAGGTCGCCCGGGACGCTCCCGACGACGACGTCGAACACCCGCGAGAGCGGGACCGTCTCCTTCCCGTCGTCCGTCGCGAGGACTAACCGCCGCTGGCTCAGCAGGACGCGGCCCGTCACCGGCTCGTCGGTTCCGAAGCTCGCCGCGTGGACGCGGCCGACGAAGTCGGCGACGACGGACTCCCCCATCGACCGTTCCTGAGTGCCGTACGCTATTTATTGTTACTCAAGCCGTATCAATAGTGATAACGATCTGTCACGCGAGCGGCCGCGGACGAGTTCCCGCGGCGAACGGCACCGTCGGCGCGTTTCGACACGCGTCGCGGCCGCCGAAACGAGTCGAACGTGTTCGGTCGGCGGCGGTCGCTCGTGAGGCGATCGGGTGGGGAACAGCAAAGCCTAATGAGGTGGGCATCAAATCGGCAGGTGATGCCCACAGTAGAATACCTCAACTACGAAGTGCTCGACGACCACGGCTGGTCGATGGACGACGACAACCTCTTCGAGGAGGCCGCCGACGCCGACCTCGACGCCGAGGACTACGGCACCCTCGAAGTGAACCAGGGCGAGTACATCCTCGAATCGGCCGAGGCGCAGGGCTACGACTGGCCCTTCTCGTGCCGCGCCGGCGCCTGCGCGAACTGCGCCTCCATCGTCAAGGAGGGCGACATCGAGATGGACATGCAGCAGATCCTCTCCGACGAGGAGGTCGAGGAGAAGAACGTCCGCCTGACCTGTATCGGGAGCCCGGCCACCGACGAGGTCAAGATCGTCTACAACGCGAAACACCTCGACTACCTGCAGAACCGCGTCATCTAAACGGGTCTCTCCTGCGGTGACAGGCCGTTCTCACGCGGGATCGCGCCGCTCGCGGTCCTCGCATCTCTCCCCGTTTCGGCAGCGGTCGATCCGCCGGTCTCTGCTCACTCCTCCCGGCCGGTAACCGCGCCGCCCCTCATCGCCCGAACCTGTTCGGGCGAGTTTCGCGGCCGTGAGAACGCGCGAAACCCCGTTCGGGGGACCGTCCGTATCGGGGGTATGGTCGAGAAGACGGACCGAGGCGAGGACGCGAACGGGCCCCGGTCGGCCGACGGTCGCCGGTTCGAGGTGTTCGTCCGCGAGGCGGAGTCGGACCCGCTCCGCCACGTCGGCACCGTCGCCGCGCCGACGCCGGACGCCGCCCACGAGGAGGCGAGCAAGCTCTTCGCGTGGTACGCCCGCGACGTGTGGGTGTGTCCGGCCGGGGAGGTGTCCCGGTACTCCGCCGAGTCGCTCGCTGGCGACGCGGACGGGGCGGACGGTGATTCCGAGTCGTCCGAGAACCCCGACGAGCCGCGCGTCTACGAAGAGACCGAGGGGACGCCGACGGTCGCGTCCGGCAGCGCGTCGGTCGACGGGGAGGAAGACGCCGCGGAGCCGTCCGCGGAGGGGTCGCGATGATCTCCGTCAGCAAGCTGCTGTGCGGGCTCGACGCCGAGAGCGACGGGCTCCGCTACGACGCGGCCGACGGCTCGAAGGAGCCGCAGATCACGGAGGAGAAACAGCGGCGGCCGGTCGTCGTCTGGAACACCACCAAGCGGTGCAACCTCTACTGCGAGCACTGCTACGCGGGCGCCGACGCCGAGGGCGCCCCGAACGAGCTGTCGACCGCGGAGGGGAAGGCGCTCGTCGACGACCTCGCGGAGTTCGGCGTCCCGGTCCTCCTCTTTTCCGGCGGCGAACCCCTCGTCCGCGAGGACCTCCCGGAGCTCGTCGCGTACGCCGACGACAGCGGAATCAGACCGGTCCTCTCGACGAACGGCACGCTGCTCACCCGCGAACGCGCCCGCGAACTGAAGGAAGCTGGGCTCAAGTACGCCGGCGTCTCCGTCGACGGGCTCCCCGAGCGCAACGACCGCATCCGCGGCGAGGAGGGGGCGTTCGACGCCGCGGTCCGGGGGATCGAGGCCTGCCTCGACGTGGGGCTCAAGACGGGACTACGCTACACGATCACCGAACACAACGTCGACGACCTCGCCGGCGTCGTCGACCTGCTCGTCGACGTCGGCGTCGACCGCTTCTGCTTCTATCACCTCGACTACGGCGGCCGCGGGGCCGACATCTCGAACGTCGACCTGAGTCCGGAGGCGACCCGACGGGCGGTCACGGACCTCTGTGACCTCACCCGCGAGTACCACGAGCGGGGCGAGGAGATAGAGACGCTGCTCGTCGGCAACTACGCCGACGCGGGCCACCTCGTCGAGTACGCCGACCGCGAGATGGGCACCGACCGCGCCCGGCTCATTTATCAGTATCTCCGGCGCAACGGCGGCGACCCGACCGGCGAGCGCGTCGCCGACGTCGACCCCGTCGGCAACGTCCACCTCACGCAGTTCTGGCAGGGGTACTCGCCCGGCAACGTCCGCGACCGCTCGTTCGGCGCGATCTGGACCGACGAGTCGAACCCGCTCCTCGCCGGACTCCGCGACCGGGAGGACCGGCTCACCGGCCGCTGCGCCGACTGCGCGTACCGGTCTATCTGCCGGGGCGGCTCGCGGCTTCGCGCGCTCTCGGCGCACGGCGACCCGTTCGCGCCCGACCCGAAGTGCTACCTCACGGAGTCGGAGCGCGCCGGCGAGGAGGCGCTCGCGCGGATCGACGGCGCCGGGTCGTCGGCGCCCGCCGACGACTGACCCGCTCCGGGCCCCGCGGTCGTCGCGGTCGCCTACTCCCCGTCGTCGCCGACCGTCCTCGACTCACCTCCCGTGCCGTACTTCGCCGAGAAGCGCTCCGCGGGCACCTCGCCGCGGGCGACGCCGATCGCGTCGCGCACGAGCTCGACGGCCGCGTCGTCGTGGACCGGCTCGACGGCCGGCGGGTCGTCGTCGCTCATGGAGTGACAGACGGGAGCGGACCTCCTCGGCGTCGCGCTTTACCGGTGTGTTTCTTTAAAAGGCGTCAGCGCTCACCGCTCGGCGCCGTCGAAGACGTCCGTCACCAGCTTCGCCTGCGCGGTGCGGAGCCGCTGGGAGAGCGCGGACTTGCTGATCCCGAGCTCGTCGGCGAGTTCGCTCAGGCGCACGTCGCGGTCGTCGTCGAAGTAGCCGCGGAAGACGGCGAGCTCGAGCCCGCGGCGCTGCTTCGGCGTCAGCGCGGAGAGGTCGAAGGTGACCTGTTCGGTCGCGTCCGGCCCCTCGACGACCGCGAGCCGCACGAGCCGCACCCGGTCGACGACCCCGCGGAGCTCCTCGACGAGCCGGCGGACCGCGGCCCGGTCGTCGATGTACGCGGTGACGAGTATCGTCCCGTCCTCCACGCGCCGGAAGTGCGGGACGCAGCCGAGCCGCCCGAACGCGTGACAGAGGCAGTCCTCGTCGACCGCGCCGGTCCCGCGGCGCACGTCGCCGTCGGGGGTCGTCACGTCGACGACGCACTCGTCGCCGACGGCGTTGACCGCGACCTCGGCGGCCTCGTCGGCCTCGGAGACGATCGGACAGCCGCGGTCGCCGGTCGGATCGACGTCGAGGTCGACCCGCAGGCGACGGTCCCCCTCGGCGCCGGCGGCGTCGGACATATCAGTCGCTACGGACGGCGTCGGTTTTACTTTTCGGCGGATTCCCGCGATCCGGCGCGCCGGTCGGTCGGTCTAAAAAATCGGCGGCCGATCGCCCTCAGTCTTCGGATTCGGGGGCGGCCTCCTCGGCCGCGGGCTCGTCGGCTGTACCGCCCGACTCGGCCGCTTCGCCCTCCTCGGAGCGTGCGGCGACGAGGGCGCCGCTGGCGACGCTGTACATCGGCTCGTCGGCCGAGCGCACGCCGCTGATCGAGAACGGAATGTTCGCGTCCGCGAGGTGGTCGGCGAACAGGTCCTCAAAGCCGTTTGGGCTGGAGGTGCCGCCGGTGACGACGACGGGCACGTCGAGCCCCTCCTCGACGTCCTCCTCGTCCACCTCGCGGGTGATGTTCTCGATGACGTAGTCGAGCAGGTTCTCGTAGTAGATGGCGAGCGCGCCCTCGACGCCCCCCACGTCGGTGCGGAAGTCGAGTTCGAAGTCGTCCTCCTTGATGCTCGTCACCTTGTCGACGGGCGTGCCCGTCGCCTGCGAGGTCTGCTCGTCGATCCAGTCGCCCCCGCGGGCGATGGAGAACTTCATCACGGGGACCGCGTAGTAGGCGAGGCAGACGTTCGTCATCCCCGCGCCGAAGGAGATCCCGAGGCCGGTGAAGTTGTTGTCGGCGAGCTCGGAGTAGATGACCGCCATCCCCTCGTTGATCGGCTCGGGGTCGTACCCCATGTCGCCGAGCATCGATTCGAGGGTCTTCTCGTGATACAGCGTCGTCAGCCCGGAGTCGATCGGGTCCGCGGGGCTGGAGTAGAACAGCCGCTCGTTCGGCTTCGAGGGCTCGCCGACCACCTGCTCGGTGATCAGCTTGATCATCGGGATGGCCGACGCCTCCTCGCTGGAGAGGATGCCGTGTTGCATCGGCCGACGGGTCTCCTTGTTGAAGATGTTCGCGAAATTCAGGGCGTCGTCGCCGACGACGTACACCTTGTCGTCCTTCCGGATGTGGAGGACCTCGCTGCGCGAGAGCATCTGCTCCGCCATGTCGCTGTACTCGATCTCGACGAACGAGTTTCGCTGCTGTACGAACACCGTCTCCGCGCCCTCCTGCCGTCCGGAGAGGATGTTCATCGTGCCGACGTCTAACCCTTTAGCCATACACTACCGTTTCATTTCGGACCTGATAAACGTTCGTGGCAGACCGCACGAGGCCCGGCGAACGTCTTCGGGGCGGGGCGTGGCGACTTCGCAGTCCGTCGCCGACCGGCGAGGCCCCCGACCGATCCCGCACCGTTTATTCCTCGCGGGCGGGAGTACGCGGACGACGTGCGAGACACGCTCCGCGGCATCGTCGAACTCGCGCGCTTCGGCAACTGCGTCGCGGCCGGGGCCCTCACGGCCACCGGCGCGTTCGTCGCGGGCGCGAGCGGCGCCGCCCTCCCGACCGCACTCGCGGCCGCGACGACCGCCTTCGCGGTCGCCGCGGGCAACGCGATAAACGACTACTTCGACCGTGAGATCGACGCGGTCAACCGCCCCGACCGGCCCATCCCGCGCGGCGCCGTCTCCCCGCGGGGCGCGCTCGCGACCGCGACCGTCTGGTTCGCCGTCGCCGTCGCGGCCGCGGTCTCCCTCCCGCCGCTCGCGATCGCCATCGCCGCGGTGAACCTCGTCGCCTTGGTCACCTACACGAGCCTGTTCAAGGGGACGCCCGGCCTCGGCAACGCCTTGGTCGCCTACCTCGTCGGGTCGACGTTCCTGTTCGGCGGGGCCGCCGTGGGGAACCCGAACGCGGTCCTCGTCCTCGCCGCGCTCGCCGGCCTCTCGACGTTCACCCGCGAGGTGATCAAAGACGTCGAGGACGTGGCCGGCGACCGCGAGGAGGGGCTCGCGACGCTGCCCATCGCGGTCGGCGAGCGCACGGCGCTGTGGATCGGCGCCGCCGCGCTCGTCGTCGCCGTCGCCGTCAGTCCCCTTCCGTACCGCGCCGGAACGCTCGGCGCGGCGTACCTCGCGGTCGTCGCGGTCGCCGACGCGGTCATGCTGTACGCGACCTACGAGAGCTTCTCCGACCCCGCCGCCGCGCAGCGACGGTTTAAATACGGCACCTTCCTCGCGGCGGCGGCGTTCGTCGTCGGGCGGGCCGCCGTGGTCGCGTGAGCGGGCGATCCCGCGGCGATGGCGCTCGGCGGACGCGGCGGCGGCCGCTCGTCGGCTAATCGGTCTGAAAAAGCGGTCTCGGCTCGAAGCGACGCTCGACGCCGGACGGTCAGGTGACGGTCACGCGACGTTGAAGCCCTTGTCGCGGAGGAAGTCCTCCACGCGACCCGAGTGGTTCCCCTGGAGTTCGATGGCGCCGTCCTCGACGGTGCCCCCGCAGGCGAACTTCGACTTGAGATCCGACGAGAGGGAGCTCAGGTCCACGTCCTTCGGGTCGAATCCTTCGATGACCGTTACCTCCTTACCGTACCTGCGCTCGTCGATGCGGATGCTGATCTGCTGGGACTCCTTCGCGACGTCCTCGCAGACGCAGAGTTCCTGGGGCAGTCCGCACGTCGAGCAGACTTCCGACATTACAGCCCGAATCTACAGGACGCCCGTATTAAATAGTGTCGGGAAGCCCCCCATCAGCGGACGAACCGCCCGATGAGCGGTAGTCGTTCGAGCGCGAGCCGGCGGACGGTCCGGCGGGCCGCGTCGGCCTCGTCGCGGGTCACCGACTCGGCGTACGCGGCGCGCTCGTACGCCGCCGCGACGGTCTCGACGCGCTCGTCGGCGCCGAGCGTCCGGACCGCGTCGACGTAGCGCCGCGGGGTCTCCCCCGGTCGCCGCTCGCGGTAGCGCCCGGCGAGCAGCCGTTCGAGGTCGGCGAACGCCCGCTCGGCGTCCGCCTTCGGGTCCCCTCGCCGGCGCGGAAGCACCGGCCCGATACGCCGGCTCGCCCGGCCCGCGAGTCCGGTCCGCCGAGCGCCCGCGACGCCGAGCCCCGCGACGAGCAGCCAGTAGAGCGCGGTCTCCGGGTCGGGCAGCGATCCGAGCGGACCGCCGTCGCTCCCGCTCGCTTCGGACCCCGCCGCCGGACCGGTGGCCGTCGACGGCGCGGTGCCCGTCTGGGTCCCGTCGAGCCGCGCGATGCCGCCGGGACCGAGCGTCCCGCCGCCGCTCGCGTTCCCCGCCGTCGAGTCGTTCGCTCCCTCGGTCGTCTGCGCGCCGTCGTCGGTCGCCTCCGGATCGGTCTCGTCCGAGTCGGCGTCAGTCTCAGGCGTCCGATCGGGCGCGGACGCCTCGGTGTCGACGTCTTCGGCGCCGTCGGCGCGCGCCTCCGCGAGCCGGGTGTCGCGCGCCTCGTCGCGCGGGCCCGAGGGAGTCGGGTCGAACGCCACCCAGCCGTGGTCGGGCACGTATATCGACACCCAGGCGTGGGCGTTCTGCCCGCGGACGACGTACTCGTCGTCGCCAACCCGCTCGCCGGAGGTATAGCCGGTCTCCATCCGGGTCGGGATCCCCTGCGACCGGAGCATCGCCGCCATCGTCGTCGCGAAGTAGACGCAGTAGCCGGCGTCCATCTCGAAGAGGAACGCGTCGGCGACGTCGCCCTCGGGCCGCTCGACGGTCAGCGAGTAGTCGTACTCCGAGCGCAGGTACGCCTCGACCGCGGCCGCCTGCTCGTAGGGCGACACCGCGTCCGCCGCGGCCACGATCTCCTCGGTCCGCTCGCCGACCCGGTCCGGCGTGCTCTCGGGCAGCTGGGTGTACCGCTCCTCGATCGCCGCCGGGTAGTCGGTGCTAGCGTTCCGGAGCGCCGCGGGGTCGGCGTCGAGCACGCGGCTCTCGACGGTCACCGTCTCGCCCGCTTCGAGCGGTTCCGCGAGCCGGAGGCTGCCGCGCTCGTCGACCTCGACCGCGCCACCGCCGGAGGCCGCGACCGGCTTCCACGGCGCCGGGAGCGCGCTCGACTCGGTCTCCGCGGTGATCGTCACGTCGATCGCCTCCGCCTCCCCCGGCGGCCCGGACAGCGTGCCGTTGACCGCGGACCGGTCGCCGCTCCTGACCCAGCCGTCGCCGGTGTAGGTGTCGTACGCCCCGGTGTGCCAGTTCCGCTCGACGGGGCTCTCGATCGTGTACCGCACCTCCGGGGAGAGCCGCGTCGAGCCGACCACCTCCAGCTCGTCGTCGCCGCTCAGGCTCGACTCCAGCGTCGTCGTGCCGCGGTCGAGCCCCAGCGGCGCCGCCGCGCCCGCCGGGATCACGGTGACGGTCGCGCTCGCGACGACCATCGCCGCCACCACCAGCGCGAAGGTGCCCGCGTGGCCGCGGCGACGGCTCGGCGTCGACAGCGTGGAGAGCCCCACCGCGAGCGCGAGGCCGACGACGCCGGCGACCGCGGCGCCCGTCCCGGCGTCGCCGGTGAGCACGAGGAAGCCGAGCGTCCCGCCCGCCACCGTCGCGGCCGCGACGTGGCGCCCGCGCCCCGCGAAGTAGCCGACGAGGAACGTCGGCACCGGCGCCACCGCGAGCACCCAGACGTCCGCGAGCGCCAGCCGCAGCACGGAGAGTCCGGTCGACAGCGCGAGGAGGTCCAAGGCGACGCTCCGGACCGTGAACAGCGCGCGCTGGCTCGCGGGGATCGCGAGGAAGTAGCCCGCGAGCCCCGCGGCGAACAGCAGTCCCGCTAGCCACAGCGCGGTCCGCTCGCCGACGGCCCGCGCCAGCGCGACCCCGCCGACCCCCGCGAGCGCGACGACCGCCGCGGTCCGCCCCGTCCCGCCGACGACGTTCGTCACCTCGAAGAACACGGCGAGGTACGCCGCGGCGACGACCGCGACGCCGACGACCGCCGGGTCGGTCGGCCGTCGGTCGCCCTCGCCGGAACCGCTCTGCGAGAGGCGCGCGCGGACGGACGAGTCCGGGCTCACGGCGACGCCACCTCCCGTCCGTCCGCCGCCCCGTCGGCCCGTCCCCGCTCGGCGTCGTCGTTCGCGGTACGCTCTCCCTCCGCCTCGCGGCGCAGGTCGGCGAAGGATTCGGACCGGTCGCCCGTGTGGAACCGAGCGCCGTCGGCGTCGGCGACGACCGTCACGTCGACCTCGTCGTCGGTCGCCGCTCCCGGACCGGTCAGTGCCGCGAGTTCCAGCACCTCGCGCCGGCCGCGGCCGCCCGGGGCCGCCGAGACGCGCCCGCCGGGCAGCCGCACGTCGACCGGGACGCCGTCGTCGAGCAGGGCCAGCGCGAGGCTCGCCGTCGCCCGCGCGAGCTCGTCGGCCGCGGCCGCGCCCGCGGAGCGCTCGTCCGCGTCGTCGCCGCGCCCGGCGGCGCCGAATCCCGAGCGCTCCCCGCCGCTGCGACCGCCGCGACCGCGCGCCTCGCCGCCGCTGACCTCCGTGCCGCCCGCGATCGTCACCCGGTTCCGAGCGGTCTCGGCCGCGAACTCCTTGACGACGATCTCGTCGCGCTTGGCGGTCGTCGCCCAGTGGACGTCCCGGACCGCGTCGCCGCGGGTGTACTCGCGGAGGCGGTCGAACTCCTCGCGTTGGCGGCTCACGTCCACCGCGTCGGCCGCGTACAGCGCCCGGCGGAACCGCGTCGGGACCGGGTCTCGGGGCGGATAGACGGTCACCGCGGCGGTCTCGTCGACGCGAATCTCGCGTTCGAACAGTCCGAACACGTCGGTGGCGGTGAGATCGACCGGGCCGAGCGTCCGCTCGCCGCGCTCGCGGTACGTGACGTGATACGACACCGGCTCCGTGCCGACCGCCGCTCGGATCGGCGCCGTCGGCCCGTCGAGCCCCTCGCCGACTCGGACTAGAACGTCGGCGAGGAACGAGGGGTCGTCCGCGTCGCCGTCCCGCGCCGCCTCGGGGCCGAACTCCAGGCGGACCTCCCTCGTCTCCCCGACGAACCCGTCGGGGGGCGTCACGTGTCGGACCGCGGGGACGTCGACGCGCGACACCTGAACGTAGCCGGCCGCGAGCGCGATGGCGACCGGGATCACGATCGCGTCGAGCGCGCGCCCGCCGGCGGCGAGCGCGCTGGCGGCCGCGACGAGGCCGACGAGGCCGGCGACGCGTCCGCGGCGGGTGAGTTCGGGCGTCATCGGGACGAGGGCGGCGTCGGCGTCATCTCGTCACTCCACGCGGATCCGGTCGAGCGCGTCGTCGACGACGTCCGCGCCGTCGGTCCCGCCCGACTCGGTTCGGATGCGATGCGAGAGCACGGTCGGCGCCTCCGCCTGGACGTCGTCGGGGACCACGTAGCCGCGGCCGTCGAGCGCGGCGCGGGCCTGCGACGCGCGGACCAGCGCGAGGCTCCCGCGCGGGCTCGCCCCGAGCTTCGCGTTCCGTCGGGTGAACACCGCGAGCCGGGCCACGTACTCCCGGACCGCCTCCGAGGCCTCGATCTCGCCGACGATCCGGCGGGCCCGCCGGACGTCCGCGATCGTGGCCACGGGCTCGACCGCGTCCACCGGGTGGTCGCCGGCCAGCCGCCCGAGGATCGCGGCCTCCTCCTCCGTGTCCGGGTAGCCGAGCCGGATCTTCTTCGTGAAGCGGTCGACCTCGGCGACCGGCAGCTCGTAGGTCTGTCCGGGCTCCACGTCGTTCTGGGTCGCGATCACGCAGAACGGGTCCGGCAGGTCGCGGGTCGTCCCGTCGGTCGTCACCTGGTTCTCCTCCATCGCCTCCAGCAGCGCCGACTGCGTCTTCGGCGGGGCGCGGTTGATCTCGTCGCCGAGGACGACGTTCGCGAACACCGGGCCGGGCTGGAAGTCGAACTCGTCGGTCCGGCGGTTGAACACGTTGACCCCGGTGACGTCGGAGGGCAACAGGTCCGGCGTGAACTGGACGCGCTTGAACGAGCCGTCGATCGAGCGCGCCACCGACTTCGCGAGCGTCGTCTTCCCGACGCCCGGCACGTCCTCGACGAGGAGGTGACCGCGCGCCAGCACGGTGACGAGGACGTGTTCGACGGCGTCGCGCTTGCCGACGATCACCTCCTCGACCTCGCTCACGATCCGGTCCGCGAGCGCGGCGACGTCGGCGGGGGTCTCGGGCTCGACCGCCGCGCCGGCCGCGGCTCCCGTTCCCGCCCCCTCGCGGCCGGTCGATTCCGCCTCGCCGTCCGCCGACTCCGCCGGACCGGCCCCCACCGGTCCCGACTCCCCGGGGGCCGTCATGTTCGGTCGGCCTCGTCCGGGCCGGGTTCCCGTCCGGAGACGACCGTGCGAATGCTCCCCGTGATCATGGATATGACACGGTTACGGCGGGAAGCGTCATATGCGTTCCGCCGCCGGCGGTCCGTCCCTCGCGGGCGAATTCGGCGTTTCGGGGCTTCGCCGCTCCGGCGGTGACCCCACGGGCTCCTCGCGGTCCGCGGCTACTGTTCCCTGACGTTCCGTCCGACCGGCTCGCCGAACGACGCCGCCCCGGTCGCCGGGTCGCGCTCGTAGACGACCTCGCCGCGGACGAGCGTGAGCTCGGGGAAGACGCCGCGGAGCCCCTCGAAGGGAGTCCACGCGGGGGCGCTGTGGAGCGCGGCGGCCTCTATCTCCCGCGGGTCGGCGGTGTCGACTAAGACGAGGTCGGCGTCGCGCCCCTCCGCGATCCGTCCCTTCCGGTCGAGGCCGAATATCTCCGCGGGGTTCGCGGCGACGACGTCGCGGACGCGTTCGAGCGACAGCTCCCCCTTCCGGGCCGATTCGAGCAGCAGCGGGTACAGCGTCTCGACGCCCGGGACGCCGCTCGGCGCGTCGACGAGCTCCCGGCGCTTCTCTCCGACGGTGTGCGGCGCGTGGTCGGTCGCGACGACGTCGACGTCGCCCTCGGCGAGCCGGGCGAACAGCGCCTCGCGGCGCTCTTCCGAGCGGAGCGGCGGATTCATGCGACCGAAGGTTCCGAGCGATCGCGCCCGCTCGCGGGAGAGGTACAGGTGGTGGGGCGTCACCTCGCAGGTGACGCGGGGCGCGTCGTCGGTCTGGGCCTCGTCGCCGTCGCTCCCCTCCGACTCGCCCTCGCGGGCCTCGCTCACGGCGTCGACCGCCTCCGGCGTCGAGGTGTGCGCGACGTGGACCCGCGCGTCGCGGTCGGCGGCCGCCGCGAGCGCGCGCTCGACCGCGGCGATCTCCGCGTCGGCCGTCCGGTAGGCGGACCACGCGTCGACGGTCGCCGCCGTGCCGACGCCGCCGAGGTCGCCGTCGAGCGCCGACTCGTCGAACAGCGTCGCGTCCTCGGCGTGGACGGTGACGGGCACGTCGCGCGCCGCGGCCGCGTCGAGCGCGTCGGCGAAGAGGTCGGCGTCGATCCCCATGTCGCCGGTCGAGTCCGCGAGGAACACCTCGCCGAGCGCGAACAGGGGGCGCTCGAAGAGGCTCTCCGGGTCCCAGTCGGGGGTCACGCCGCCGTTGATCCCGTAGTCGACGAGCGACTCCGCGGCGAGCGCGGCCTTCTCGTCGAACGCCGCGCCGTCGACGGTGGGCGGCGAGGTGTTCGGCTGGTCGACGACAGTGGTGACGCCGCCCGCGGCGGCGCTCCGCGAGCCCGAACGCCACGTCTCCTTGTGGCTCCCGCCCGGCTCGCGGAAGTGGACGTGGACGTCGACCGCGCCCGGCAGGAGGTGTCTCCCGCGCGCTTCGAGGACGCGCTCGCCGGCGTCGGCGCCGAGCCCCTCGGCGACCGCGGCGATCCGTCCGTCGTCGCCGATCCGCACGTCTCGAACCCGGCCGTCGGCCAGCGTCGCGCCCGTGATGAGCATCGTTGTCGGCCGGTCGCGGCGCGCGGGATAAACGCTGGTGGTTCCCGGCCGCGGGATCGGCTGGGAGGCGGCGGAGCTGCGGGGCGGCGACCGCGACCGACGACCCGTCCCGCGCCACCACAAGACGTTTGCCGGTACCGGCGAATCGACCGGGCATGGTCCCTGCGCTCGTCGACACCGCGGTCGGCTGGCTGTGGACGGTCGCGCTGCTCCTCTTCCCCGGTCTCGTCGCCGCCGGACTGTGCGCGCCGTTCCTCGCCGCCGACCGGATCCGGGCGCTGTTCGACGCGCTCCCGCCGGCGGGACGCGTCTTGCCCTCGTACCTCGGCGTGTCTGTGGGGCTCTCGGTCCCGTACGTCGCCGGCGTCGCGCTCACCGTCGCGTACGCCGGCGAGGCGGGTCCCGCCTGGAGCGAGGGGTTCCTCACGACGGCGCTGTTCGGCGCGGTCCTCGTCGCCCTCGTCGCGCCGGCGGTCGCCGTGATCGGTCTGCCGCGGCTCGGCGTCGACTGGGATCCGACGGGGTACGGCTACTCGACGTGGCTCCTCCTCGTCGGCGCCGGCCTGTGGTACGCGCTCGTCGCCGCGGTCCCGCTCGTCGCGCTCGCCGTCGGGATGGCGCTGCCGGGCGGGTACTGACGATTCAGTCACCGGTCGTCGATTTATAAATGGACGAGGCGGTCGGCGCGTGCCTCCGAGTGGCCGCCATCGGCGGCCGCGAGGAGCACGCGCGAGGGACGCCGCGAACGACCGAAGGGAGTGAGCGGCAGCGAGGCGCGACGCGCCTCTGGCAGCCCCGGGGGCTGCCCCCGCGGCGGGGGCCGGGGGGGGGGGAGGGGGGGGGCGCGGGCGGGGGGGGGGGGGGGCCCAAAAGGGAGGAGCGGCGGGGG